>CAJGDH010000206.1 GCA_904502145.1 uncultured Eubacterium sp. | reverse complement strand
TTCTGCCGGAGACCAGGCCTGTGCCCTGGCCGTGGACATCGGTACCACCACTCTGGCTGCCTGTCTGGTCAGGCAGGGGACCGGGGAGGAGAAGAACCCTGTAACTATCCGTACGGTAACCGGCATCAATCATCAGAGGGTCTTTGGGGCGGATGTCGTTTCAAGGATCAATGCCGCAAACCGGGAAAAGGGCGGCGAACTGCAAAGGATCATCAAAGAAGACCTGGACGGACTCTGCCGTAAGCTCGGTCTGGCTGAAAAGATACAGGACCTTAAGATGCCTGTGATCATCTCGGGAAATACCACCATGCAGCACCTGCTCCAGGGACTGTCCTGCAGGACGCTGGGCCTGTATCCCTTTGACCCGGTGGACATTTCCTTACATAACTATGAAAACATGACCATCCTCCCCGGAATCAGCACTTTTGTGGGGGCGGATATCGTCAGCGGTATCGTTGCCTGCGGCATTGACCGGGAGGAGAAGATCTCAGTCTATGTTGATCTGGGGACAAACGGGGAGATGGCCATCGGCAACAGGGACAGGATCCTGGCCACCTCCACGGCGGCGGGCCCGGTCTTCGAGGGGGCCTGCATCCGGTGCGGAACCGCCGGAATCCCCGGTGCCATCGAATCCGTGAAGATAATTGACGGGCGTGCCGAGGTTTCTACCATAGGAGATCTGCCCCCCACAGGGATCTGCGGGACCGGTGTGCTGGAAACACTCTATGCCCTGCGTCAGGCGGGGATCGTGGATGAGACCGGACTTCTGTCCGACCAATATTTTGACGAAGGATTCCCCCTGGCGGAAGGGATACGTTTTACCCAGGGAGATATCCGGGAGACCCAGTATGCCAAAGCCGCCATCAGGGCAGGGATCGAGATCCTGCTTTCCTCCTACGGGGTATCCTGGGACCAGGTGGACCGGCTTTATCTGGCCGGCGGATTCGGGAGGAAGATCGACGTGGAGAAAGCCATGGGGATCGGCCTTCTCCCGGAGGAACTTAAGAGCCGGGTGACGGCCGTGGGCAATGCTTCCCTGGCCGGAGCGGCACTTTATGCGGCCGATCCTTCGTCGGCAGAGAGATTTATTCATGTAAAAGAGATCGCCGGAGAATTTCATCTGGCGGATCATAAAGATTTTCAGGACCTGTATGTAAACTATATGTTTCTGTGAGAAAGGCGGTGACGGTCATGACGGACGGATACTGGAGGTGTCCCTCCCTGGAGAAAGCAGACCATGCCCTTATCCCAGACCGGAAGACCATCGATTCCTATAAAGATGTGGAGACGGTGAAAAAACTGGCCCGGGAGAACGGGTCCATACCGGGTTTTTCCGGTTATATCCTTCCTGTCTGGCAGGGCATGGAAGCCCTGGTCTACGGTCGTCAGATCTTGCAGGGCAGGGATTATCCCCTTCCGGGGAAATATTGTATCCATAAATTAAAAGATATTGAGGATTTTGAATTTGATCTACTCCGGGATCCCCTGATCCAGGCGGTCCTGGAAACCATCCGTCAGTGCCGGGAGGAGCCTCTGATCCTTGAGGTCCAGGCCCCTTTCTCCATCCTGGCGGGTCTGATGGACCCCATGGATCTTTATCTGTGTTTTACGGAAGAGGGGGAGAGACTGAAAGATATCCTGGAGAAGCTGACAGCCGCATCCACGGACTATATCAGAGCCGGCCTGAAGGCGGGATGCCGGTTCATCTCCCTGGCGGACCCTGTGGGGACCATGGACCTGGTGGGACCGGACCATTACAGGGATTTCTGCGGACCTTCCGAGGTCAGCCTTTTAAAACAGTGCAGGCCTTATCTTGACGGGGCAGTCATCCATCTTTGCATGAAGATGTCCCGTTCTCTTGTGCTGGCCGGACTGGCGGAGGCTTTACCCGGAGACAGCGTATACAATCCGGAAGCAAGAATTACCGGAATGACCTGTATCCACCGGGAGGGAGCAGGATTGGAAGAGGCGAGCCTGATTCGTCTGTTTTGATCCCGGCATTGAGACTAAAGACAGAAACTAAAAATATGAGAGAAAAGGAGAAAAAGGAAGGAGTATGAATTTATGAATGAAGTAATGAAAGCAATCCTTAACCGGAGAAGTATCCGGAGATTCTCAGACCAGCCTGTTCCGGACCAGGTGCTGGAAGCCCTGGCGGATGCTGCCATGCACGCCCCCAGCGGAAGAGGGGAGAAAACCTGGCAGTTTACCGTTATCTCCGACCGGGAGAAGATCAGAAAACTGGCCTCCGTTATGGCTGTGGAGCTGGGCAGAGAGGGCTACAACATGTATGACCCCACCGCCCTGATCATTCCTTCCAATCTGCGGGACAGCAGGTTCGGCAAGGAGGATAATGCCTGTGCCCTGGAGAATATCTTCCTGGCGGCTTATTCCTTCGGGGTCGGGTCCTGCTGGATCAACCAGCTGCAGGAAAGCTGTGACATCCCCGGGATCAGGAAGATCCTGACGGAGTTCGGCATTCCGGAGGACCATGTGGTCTATGGCATGGCGGCTCTTGGCTATGCGGAGGGGGACGGAGGATCCCACCCCTTTGTCAGAAAGGGACAGGTCAACTATATCCGTTAGATTATCCTTATAAGATAAGAAATGAACAGGCACAAAAAATCCACAGAAAGCCTTTGCGGCAATCTGTGGATTTTGTGTTTAAAAGACGGGAAATCAGATGAATTTCACTGCGGTTCCGTAGGTGGTTACCTCCGCAGCACTCTGCATGATGGAGGAGGTAGCGTAACGTACACCAACGATGGCGTCTGCCCCGAGATCTTCTGCTTCCTTGATCATCCTTCCGGTAGCGATGTCTCTGGCTCCTTCCATCATCTGTGTGTATTTCTTCAGCTCTCCTCCCACCAGGGTTTTCAGGCCTGCACCGATATCCCGGATGGCATTGACCGTCTGGATGGTGCTTCCCTTGACCAGGCCGAGTACTTCAAATTCTTTTCCGCTGATGGCTTCTGTGGTTGTCAGTAACATTCTTGAGACTCCTCCTTAAGATACATTTCCTGTGAAGGATCAGGCTCTTTCTGCATAGAATGCGTCGATGGCATCCTTCATGGGCAGGGACGGCTGAGCACCCAGGCTCTGTACGGAGATGGCTGCAGCAGCGCTTGCGTATCTTGCTGCCTCGATGATATCCCCGTTCTCAGCGTAACGCATTACCAGTACGCCGGTGAAGCAGTCGCCGGCAGCGGTGGGATCCACTGCGTCAACTTTGTAGGTGGGAACCATCTGAGCGATGCCTTCACCGTAGATGTAGGAACCTTTATCACCCATCTTCAGTACAACATACTTGCAGTCGCAGCGTTCTTTGATCCTCTTGCTGGCCTCAAGACAGGATTCTTCGTCTGTGGGCAGGATGCCTACAAGAGCGTCCGTCTCTGTCTCATTCGGGGAAAGAATGGTGATTCCCTGGAATTTCTCGATGGGATATGCCTGTGCGGGACCGCAGTCAAGGCAGGTGATCATGCCTTTTGCCTTAGCCAGCTCGAAAGCCTTGATGTTGGATTCCAGCGGGATCTCAAGCTGCATCATTACCGCATCATAGTCTTTGCCTTCAAATGCTTTTTCAATATCTTCCGGTGTGGTGTCCATA
>CAJGDH010000205.1 GCA_904502145.1 uncultured Eubacterium sp. | reverse complement strand
GGATAAGGATGATCACCCCAATCTGGAAGGAATCATGGCCAACTGGCATGATGAATACGGATATGAGGAGTATCATTATGATATCTCATTCTCCACTCCGGCAGAATAGATGCATGCCGGATAACGGGATCTGAAGATAGCGTACGGTCATAACTGCTGAAAAAAGAGATGACGCCCCACAGTGGTGGTATGTCATCTCTTTTGTCATTCAGAATAGTTTTTGCCAAGGTTTGCTTTTAGGGAGGCGATTTCTTCGTCGTTCATACCGATCTCCCTGAGGTAGGACTCTGCACAGGCCTGAAGGTCGATTCCTTCCTCCCGTAAGGAGGGGATCCCGTAGGTTTTCGCAAGGATGGCTTCGATATTGCCGGCAGCAATCTTCTCATACTGGGGAGTGCCGGGTTCAACCTGGTAGAAGTTGTAGAAGGTAACCATGTAATCGCTGACCACCTCCTCTGCATCTGCTCCCATCAGGCACTCCAGGATGCCCGCCGCGAAGCCGGTCCGGTCTTTTCCTTCAGTGCAGTGGATCAGGTATGGACCTTCGTGGGAAGCCAGATAGCGGAAGCCGTCAGCCAGTTTCTGACGGTTTTCCTTCTCAGCGTAATCCATGGACATATCCAGGGCGATCACATCGCATCCGGCATAGTTGGTCAATCCGAAATCCGCATATTTTTTCATGGATGATTCATTGTCAGCCAGGTTGACCACTGTTTTGATCAGAGCCTTAAGCAGGGCATCATCTGCTTCTTCGTTCCGGTTCAGCGCCGGATTGATGGGGGAGGAGGACCGGTAGAGGGTGCCTTTACCCATGCCTGTTGTCTCTACCACCCGGAAGTTGGCATACTCCTCATCGCTAAGGTCCGGATAATCGGTCCGTTCATTGGAACGGGTATCGTAGAGACGATGTATTGCATACTCTTCCGCATAACCCTGCTTTTCAGCCATGGAGATGATGACGGCCGTCTTTTTGTCAATCCCATGGGTGAAGGTCCATTGATAGCCGGGTTCTTTATCGATGGTCTGCTTTTCGGCGATGCCGAGAGTTCCCGCCATATCGCCGGTATTGATCGCCAGTACCACCTCTTCCCTGCCTTTGGATGAGGTTCTGAAAGCACAGATCGGTTTGCCCTGGTCAACATCGGAATAACCGGTGCCTATGGGCATCTCCATTGACATATCTCCGATCTTAACGGAGATGATATCTGCCGGCTCATATCCTGCCTGCTGCATGGACCGGGGACTTATGGTCAGGGTGATGTTGCCGTATTTGTCGATCTCCTCAATGCCAACTTCCACTATGGAACTCTTTTCAGTAACTGCTTCGGTACCGGTCAGAGTATTTGCCCCGGTGTCGGTCCCTGCATTATTCTTCCGGCCGGAACAGGCGGCAAGAGTGAGTACGGAGATCAGCACAAGAAGGATGATCAACCATCTGGTTCTCATTTTTTGATATGTCATTTCAGGTTCCTCCCTCCTGGTCTTCTTAATTGTGATTGTAACATATTTCCGGCCATAAATCATACTCACCGGAATCACGGCGGATTTTTCGAAAACTGTCTTGGAGTTTTTGCCGCTGTCATGTAGAATGAAAGGGAAATGAGACGGCAAAGCAGTCAGATCTGCATGATATAGGAGAGGAGTTAATCTATGGCATTTTTGCAGGTACAGTTTTTTTCAGATGTTCTTAATGTTGCCTCCACCGTCAATGTGGTCCTTCCCGAGGCAAATCAGGGAATCGGGATCCAGGCTTCCGGGAAAGAGGAGCTGCCTAAAGTACTCTATCTTCTTCACGGGTACAGTGATGACCATTCCATCTGGATGAGGAGGACATCGGTGGAACGCTATGCCGCGGCGCATAATCTGGCAGTGATCATGCCTGCGGTAAACCACAGCTTCTACTGTAATGAGGTCTATGGGGAGAGGTACTGGGATTATGTGAGTAAGGAACTCCCCGATACCATGCAGCGGTTCTTCAGGATCAGTGACAAGCCTGAGGATACCTATGTAGCCGGCCTCAGCATGGGCGGCTATGGCGCTATGCGCCTGGCTCTCACCTATCCGGAACGGTTTGCGGCAGCCGCCAGCTTCAGCGGGGCGGTGGATATCACGGCCACAATTGACAGGCATGATGAGGATGGTCTGGCTGGGCGTGTGTTCGGAGATGTGGAAGAACTGGCCGGCACGGAGGCCGATCTTCTCTACCTGATGAAGAAAAATGCGGATTCCAAGGCTAAACCCTGGCTTTATGTCAGCTGTGGAACGGAGGATTTCCTCTATGACCAGCATCATGTATTTATCCGGAACTTAGCCCGGTATAAATGGGATGTGACCGGACATGATGAGAAAGGTGCCATCCATGAATGGGGGTTCTGGGACAGGGAGATCAGCAAGTTCATCGAGATGATCTATGCGAAGTAAAAGAATATTGGTACAGAAAAATCGCCGCTCCGTTGATAAACGGGCGGCGATTTCGTATCTCACCTGATTTTAATCTGATGCCTTGTTTCATTACCTCAGTGCCAGGTAAAGGGCAGCATCTGTACTTTCCTTGTAAGGATCGGTCCAGAAGATGCCTACGAGACCGAAGGTTAAAATGGTCAGGATATGCCATCCGATAAAGGACAGATCCAGAACGAACGCATTCCATTTGTTTCCACGCATCATTTCCCTGGACCGGGTGATGCATTCCGTGGGGGAGAGGGTCGGATCTTCGGCCAGGATGTAGGGTACCATCCTGTAGGAATATGCCTTGATCACTCCCGGAACGATCAACAGTAAGGTCCATAATACCAGGAAAAGGTCCTTTAAGAAAAGGGTGAGGAATACATTTCCGTAGTTCCTGAAGCCTTTCTTAAGTACTTCCAGTCTGGCGGGCTGCTCATGATTCTCAATAAAGAATCCATGACACCCTACACTCAGAGGGTTGAACAGGAAGATCCTGAGCAGAAGTGCGACAATGATTACCGTGGTGGATATACCGGCTATGGCTGCAATGGCCTCCGGTGGCAACTGTCTGAAGGATTCAATAAATGAAGATCCTTCGCTTTCATTGAGTTTGCTTGTTACAGTAAGACCTCCGGCCAGTAGTGACAGCAGGAATGCCACCAGGACGCATGGCCAGTAATTTGCTTTAAATGCTGTTTTTCCTCTTTCTTTCAATTCACTGATCGTCCACATATCTTTTTCCTCCTTTATGTTGAACCTGCCTGTTTATCAGGCACTTTGTTTTTCCGGGTTCAGTATATTCCCGCAGATGTCACAAAAGTGTCACATAGATTATTGTTGTGGACTTGTTCTTGTATTATAATATAAACAGATATTACGGTTTCACTGCAAAGAAAGACAGAACAGGAGGACCATACCATGAGAAAGATAAGAGCAGTATCATTTTCCCTGATCATTGCCTTATTAATTACATTTGTTCCGGCAACATATACATTTGCCGCAAGCAATAAAACCCAGGTGAAAAAGACGGTAACGAACTTTTTCAAATACGCGAAGAAATTAAACCCGAAGATGGGGAAGTATGTCTGGAATTCCGACGAGGATGATGAGGACGATCAGGATGTAGATCCCCTTCTGAAATTCTATAGCGGACAGAACAAGAAATACTTCAAATATAAGATCAAAAGCATTAAG
>CAJGDH010000204.1 GCA_904502145.1 uncultured Eubacterium sp. | reverse complement strand
CCGTACGGAGAGGTTCGGGGTTCTTCTCCTCCCCGGTCCCCTGCCTGACCAGACAGGCAGCCAGAGTGGTGGTACCGATATCCACGGCCAGGGCACAGGCCTGGTCTCCGGCAGAAATCTCCGGAGCACATCCCATATCGGTACAGGCCGTATCGGAACAGGCTTCATCATAGGGAGAAATACCGGCTGCAACGATCTCTTCTTCACTGTAGTCAGGCAGTTCCACCTCCCATTCCCCCGGTTCACGGATACGGCAGGCAAGTCTCCAGCCCTCGCTGATCTCCTCCCGGGACAAAAAGCGGTAATCCTCCTCGGTAGGCGGAGGTGCGCCTTCAGCTATCCTGACCCTGCATTTCCCGCAGGAAGCCCTGCCTCCGCAGTATGCAGGCAGGAAATACCCCTCCGACCTGAGAGTGTCCAGAAGTGAAGGGACGCCATCTTTAATTGTGATCTTAACCTTATTCATGGGTACCATCCCTTCGGTTCCGTTTTGCTTCAGCCTGTTTTATTCAGCTTCCGTTCCGGCCAGTCCCAGCTCCTCGGCATGTCCTCTCATGCCCTCGATACAGATCTGGGCTACATCCCGGATCTCCATCTCCAGCATCTCACAGCCCTTTTTGATCAGCTCGCGGTCACATTTGGCCGCAAAACGTTTATCCTTGAATTTCTTCATGAAGCTTTTTACCGTAAGGTCCGTGATCCCATTGGGCCTCATCCTTGCACAGGCCTGAATGATCCCGGTCAGCTCATCCACGGCAAAAAGACTCTTCTCCATGGGAGTCTCCGGCTTCACATCCGTGCAGATCCCGTAGCCATGGCTTAAGATGGCCCGCACATCCTCCTCGGATACACCGGCATCCAGAAGGGGCTGCCCGGTATGCTGAAGATGCTCTTCCGGATACTTCTCATAATCATAGTCGTGCAGGTAACCGATGGCCTGCCAGTATTCCGGGTCCTCCCCGAAATGCTCCGCCATGGCTCCCATGGCATAACTGACATTTTTACTGTGCAGGATCAGATTCTCCTGGGTAACCATATCTTTGTTCAGTTCTTTGGCTCTCTCTAAAGTAAGCATATTTTCATTCTCCTTTTCCTGATCTGATATTCTTCCCCTATTATAGCGCTGACAGGGAAAGTTATCTACAAAGAAGAAAGTTTTTTTCTGACACTTGACATTATACGGGAATTAGTGGTACAGTTTAGATAAAGAAGTTAGTTATAACTAATTTCTATTAGATAATTCTATTATCTATTAGTTTTGCCTATAATTGAAATAGAAAGGAGGGCTCATGATGCCTGTAACGATGGCTGATCCCGGAAGAATAATGAAGATAGACAGGATCATGGGAAATGATAAGGTGAGAGCTCATCTGCATGAGCTGGGCTTTGTAGAAAACCATGATGTCACTGTCATCAACAAGATCGGGGAAAATGTGATCCTGAAAGTAAAAGAAAGCCGTATTGCCCTGGATATGTCCATGGCCAGACGGATCATGATCAGATAAACCCACTCTGATCTCATATGAATCAACCCGTAGAACAAGGAGGAAGAAGCATGAAGACATTGAAGGATATTCCTGTGGGCGGAAGCTGCAAAGTAGTGAAACTCCACGGGGAGGGTCCGGTAAAACGACGCATAATGGATATGGGAATCACCAAAGGAGTGGATATCTTTGTCCGCAAGGTTGCCCCCCTGGGGGATCCCATGGAGCTGAACATCAGGAATTATGAACTGTCCATCCGTAAAGCGGATGCTCAGATGATCGAGGTGCTGTAGAAAGGAGTCTGTTATGGCAGTCAAAATTGCTCTGGCCGGCAATCCCAACAGCGGGAAAACCACATTGTTCAATGCTTTGACCGGCTCCAGCCAGTACGTCGGCAACTGGCCGGGAGTAACGGTTGAGAAAAAGGAAGGTAAACTGAAGGGAAACAAAGAGGTGATCATCCAGGATCTTCCCGGGATCTATTCTCTCTCCCCATATACCCTGGAGGAAGTGGTTTCCCGTACTTACCTGGTAAATGAAAAGCCTGACGCGATCCTCAACATCGTGGACGGGACCAACATCGAACGAAATCTCTATCTCACCACCCAGCTGATCGAGCTGGGAATCCCGGTGGTGATGGCAGTAAATATGATGGACCTGGTACGCAAAAACGGGGACAGCATCGATGTAAAAAAGCTGTCCGAAGAATTGGGATGCCGGGTCATTGAGATCTCCGCCCTGAAGGGTCAGGGAAATGAAGAAGCCGCACAGATGGCACTTGCCGCGGCGCAGTCCGGCAAATCTGTCAGTCTTCCCAAGGTCTTCTCCCCGGAAGTGGAAGCCGTGATCAGTCAGATCGAGAAGGGACTTGCCGGCAAGGTGGAGGACAATCTCCTTCGCTGGTATGCCATCAAGGTTTTCGAACGTGACAGCAAGGCCCTGGAAACCCTGTCTCTCACCAGGGAAGAGGATGAGCTCTTCGAAAAACTCATCACAGAATGTGAAAAGAAGATGGATGATGACGCAGAAAGCATCATCACCAATGAAAGATACAATTACATCACCGGAATCACCGAAAAAGCCGTTAAGAAACAGGGCGGAGCCGGATATCTGACCGTGTCGGACAAGATCGACCGGATCGTCACCAACCGGATCCTCGGTCTTCCCATCTTCATTCTGGTCATGTTCTTTGTCTATGCCATCGCCATGGGAGGCTGGAAAGTATCCATCGGTACCATGGGCACGGATTTTGCCAATGACGTGATCTTCGGAGAATGGGTTCCCGGATTATTTGACCTGATCCTGGGCAAGTTCGGCGTTGCGGAAGGAACCGTACTTTACGGGCTGATCCAGGACGGGATCGTAGCCGGTGTCGGTGCGGTCCTGGGCTTTGTTCCCCAGATGCTGGTACTCTTCGTTCTTCTTGCCATCCTGGAGGACATCGGATATATGGCCCGTGTGGCCTTCGTTATGGATCGTATCTTCCGTCAGTTCGGGCTCTCCGGAAAGAGCTTCATCCCCTGCATGGTGGCAACCGGCTGCGGGATCCCCGGGATCATGGCATCCCGTACCATCGAAAATGACCGTGACCGGAAGCTTACGGTCATGACCACAACCTTTATGCCCTGCGGAGCCAAGCTCCCCATCATCGGCCTGATCGCCGGAGCAATCTTCGGAGAATCCCCATGGATCGCGGTTTCCGCATATTTCCTGGGAATCGCCTCCATCATCCTCTCAGGTGTGATCCTTAAGAAATTCAAGGCATTCGCCGGAGAGCCGGCACCCTTTGTCATGGAGCTTCCCACCTATCACGTTCCTTCCGCAGGAAATGTACTGAGGGCAACCTGGGAGCGTGGATGGTCCTTCGTGAAGAGAGCCGGGACCGTCATCCTGATCTCTTCCATCATCATCTGGTTCCTCCGGGGATTCGGAAATGTAAACGGCCATTTCGGCATGGTGGACAACCTCTTCGAGGACGACAGCATCGTCACCGAAGAATATACGGAAGAACTTGCACAGAAGATGAATGTTCCCGTGGAGGACGTCAACGCGATGGACGCTTCACTGTTAGCACAGGTCGGCAACGGGGCAAGCATCATCTTCCGCCCTCTGGGAGTCGGCAACTGGAACCCCACCGTGGCTACGGTAACAGGACTGGTGGCCAAAGAGGAGGTGGGAAGT
>CAJGDH010000203.1 GCA_904502145.1 uncultured Eubacterium sp. | reverse complement strand
TCCGCAATGCCGGGATCACACTCGAAAGCCAGCTTTGTATCCCTCACCAGGGTATGGTAGAAGATGTGGGTCACATCTTTCGCCTTGAATTCCACCAGGCCCTTTTTGGCCTCTTTCCATCCGGCCACCGCCTCCCTGGCTTCCGTGTCGTTCTTATAACCCTCGATCTCTTTGGCTTTGGCGATGGCACCGTCATAGTCATATCCCTGGGCCATCAGGGCGGCCTGATCCAGGAGTTCCTGGCGTATGGCCTCTTTCTCCAGGTCGGCCATATGGGCGCGGTAGATCTGATATATCTTAAAGGCGCCTGCCAGAACAAGGACCAGAACGGCCACGGCAATGACCGTGTTGATTATCCCTCTGGGATCCCTCCTGCGTCTGCTCCTCCTGCCGGCTGACTGCCTGCGTCCGGCGGCGGAACGCTGCCTGCTGTAGGAGCTGCCGGTCCCGGTCCGTTTTCTCGTGTAGGAACCGCTGCCTGTCGTCCGCTGTCTGTTGTAAGAGCTGCCGCTTCCCTTCCGTTTCCCCGGAGAAGTTTTTCTCCCGGAAGACGTCCTGCGGGATGATGATCCCCGGTTTGCAGCCTGACGTTTTTTTCTTGCAGCTTCCGCTTCACGTCTTTCATATATTTCATCTAATTCTTTGGAGAACCGGTTGGAAGAATAGGGTCTCCTGTTATTCTCAGCCATTCTTGTCTCACTCACTTTATATTTGTTCGGATTCTACATAGCGATTGTGGTATTATGCTTGCTCATCCCACAATATATAGTATATCAGATTCCTTATGGAAATTAAACGGTCAATTGCTCAGGGAGGCATCAATACTCTCATGAATAATATGCAGAATAATTATTCATTTTTTAATGCTTTTTCCATTTTTTTCTGTTATAATAGCAGAGTTATTTGTTTTCACTGCTCCTGCAAAGACCAGGCAGGAGATAAACCGGAATGGTTCAGAAGGAGGAATTATTATGGCAGAGCATTTAATCATCCCGGATCAGTACGTCTCCGTACTGGACCTGTATGATACCCAGATCGGAATCAAGACGGTGAAGGATTTCTTCCAGCAGACTCTGGCGAAACAGCTCAATCTGCTGCGTGTCTCCTCCCCCTTATTCGTGGAACCGGAATCCGGTCTGAATGATAATCTGAACGGTGTGGAGCGCCCTGTGGCCTTCGGTATCAAGGAACAGGGGGACCGGGAGATCGAGATCGTCCACTCCCTGGCCAAATGGAAACGCCACGCCCTTAAATACTATGGTTTTGAGCACGGCAAGGGTCTCTATACCGATATGAACGCCATCCGCCGTGATGAAGACACGGACAATATCCACTCTATCTATGTGGACCAGTGGGACTGGGAGAAGATCATCACCAAGGAAGAACGCAACCTTAATACCCTCAAGGATACGGTAAAATTGATCTATAAAGCTCTCAAGAAAACGGAAAAATATATGGCCATCGAGTATGACTACATCGAGGAGATCCTTCCCAGGGAGATCACCTTTATCACCACCCAGGAGCTGGAAGACAGGTATCCCGACCTGGAACCCAAGGACAGGGAATATGCCATCGCCAAGGAATACGGGGCCGTGTTCATCATGCAGATCGGTGATCTGCTGGCTTCAGGCATCAAGCACGACGGACGTGCTCCGGATTACGATGACTGGACCTTAAACGGTGACATCATCGTCTATTATCCCGTACTGGATATCGCTCTTGAGCTTTCCTCCATGGGGATCCGTGTGGACGAAGATTCCCTGGCATCCCAGCTGGAGAAGGCAGGCTGCACTGAGCGGGCCGCGCTTCCCTTCCAGAAAGCCATCCTTGAGAAAAGGCTTCCCTACACCATCGGCGGCGGTATCGGCCAGTCCAGGATCTGTATGTTCTTCCTGAGGAAGGCCCACATCGGGGAAGTACAGTGTTCCGTATGGCCGGAAAATGTACGTGAAGATGCCATGGAACACGGGATCATCCTGCTGTAGGTCCGGCCGACAGCAAATGTAATCCCCCTTACGCGAAAAAAAGAATCCCACATGCCTTGCATTTCCGAAAGAATGCGGCATGTGGGATTTTATTTTTTGATTGTTCAGATTATTTTTTGTCTTCCTCATCCTCCGTGATCAGCTCCAGGATATATCCCAGGGCATCGGTGATGGTATCAAAATTCCGGTCCACCGGCTCCGGATCTTCCAGTCCTATACCGAGGGCCAGGCCGGCATAGGAGAACATGGGGAGATCATTTATCCCGTCACCCACGGCGATCATCTCATCCGCGGTGATCCCGGTCATCTGGGTCAGCTTCTGGAGACCGTCATATTTGGTGATGCCTCCCGGAACAAAATCGAAGGAATCCCCGTGGCGGAATGTCTCGATTCCCTCCAGCAGTTCCTTGTGTTCATCCAGATATTCCTCGATCCGGTCAAACTCTTCCTCATTCCTCGGAAACGGAGTGACTGCCACGGAGTTGGGCTGGAACCATATTCCGGGGATCATGCTGCTGATATCCTCCTCGATCTGTCTGAGGGCTGATTTCACACTCCTCTCATAAGGCAGGGTGCAGTAGATCTGCGGCGGCAGGTGGATCCCGAACTGGATGACCGAGCCGTTCTCACCCAGCAGGATCATGTCCGGTATCCCGATCTGGCGGGCAAAGCCACAGAGGTAATAGGTGGGCTTGCCTGAACAGATTGCCAGTTTCATTCCACATTCATTCAATTTCTTCAATATGTCCAGATCCTTCTGTTCCACGCCCTGTCCAAGGGGCGCCAGAGTTCCATCCAGATCAAATACTACCAGTCGTTTTTTCATAACATTTTCCACCACTATGGTCCTTTCAGAATACATTTACCGGCTATCACAAACAGGCTTTGGCAAAGTCCCCTCAGGGAAGCAGATCATCGGTCTCCACCATCGGAACCCCCATATCCTTGAGCTCTTCCAATCTGTCATAATCATTTACCTTGTAGACCTGATAATAGATCCCGGATTCATTCAGCTTTCTGATCATTCTGTCTGTAGCATACTTGTCCTTCACGGACAAAAGTGCTCTCGGATACTGTTTTATGGCAGCTATCTCGTCATAAATATCATCGGAAGACTCATACAGCCAGGATACGCAGGCCTCCGGATACCTTCTGTGAAGGATCCTTCGGGCATCCCAATCCGATATCACAAAGAATGATTTCTCTGTCATGTTATATTTTTCAAGAATACCCATCACCTGGTCAATATAGTCTTCATCCGTCCAGTCGCCTTTTGAACAGTCGATATTCAGCACTATATCATATTCCGACAGCAGACTGACCGCATCCTCAAACAGGGGGACATCTACATCCGTCCCCTCATACTCCGGATAATCATCCGTCTCGATCTGCAGAGAATCCAGCTTATCGGATGACATGTTTTCCACCTTTCCCGATCCGTCTGTCGTCCTGTCCACGGTTCTGTCATGCATGAGATAGATGACCCCGTCAGAGGACAGCCTCGGGTCAATTTCTACGGCGCCGTATCCATGTTCAGCCGCTGCCCTTACCGCTTCGAGTGTATTTTCAGGAGCCAGAGCCACCGCACCTCTGTGAGCCGAGAGGCGGAAGTTTCTGTCGGTAAGCCAGTCATCCTCCTCTTCAGCGATCTTCTCCTCCGTCGTTGCTTCCGGAGGCTGCGCAGTAGTTGCTTCAGCCGGCTCATTCACATCTGATACGGATTCTGTTGT
>CAJGDH010000202.1 GCA_904502145.1 uncultured Eubacterium sp. | reverse complement strand
GAGGCCATGGTCAGGACCTGACCCACGGAAAGGCCGAGCTCTTTGGCCCTCTTACGGCATTCGCTGTCGAATTTTGTGTCAAACTCATCCAGCATGACCGACACCAGTTCTTCTGCCGTGGTATCCTCCTCCAGGAAATAGGTGTCCGGAAAGAGATAGCCCTGCAGGCGGAAATAAACGGTATCCTCCGCCGGCAGCTCATCGGCAAAGCTGACTGTGGCAGCCGCCTCCTTCACCGCCTCCAGGAAATCCGCCGCCTCCATGAGTCCCTGTTTTTCCAGCCTGACGGCGATCTGCTCCACGGTGAAGCCTTCCGGTACAGTCAGGACCGTATTGTCTCCTGCCGTTCCCCGGGAGAGGACTCCGATCAGGTCGTCAAGGCTCATCCCGTCACTCAGCTCATATTTGCCGTAACGGAGCTTGCCCTGCATCCCCGACTGGTACAGCTTCAGATAAAAAGGAAGCTGCCAGCGGATCACACCCTTGTCCTTCAGTATGGAGACCAGCTCCTTTGTTCCGGTCCCTTCACTGATCTCCACGGTGATCTTTTTCCCGTCTCTGGTTTTTCGGTTATATTCCCGGTAAAAGAGGACGAAGAACAGGAAAAGTGCCGCCACCACCAGGATTCCCAGGATCATGGGCAGCCTGGAAAGCATAGTCTTCTTCCTCCGCTTTGTCGCGGGCTGTTTTTGTTTTTTCATTGGATTTTTCCTCTTTACATTTCCTGATTCAACAGGGTATATATTAGATGTAACCACTCAGCACCATGCAGTATTCCCGCACTTGGCGATGCGGTGCAGGGCACTTCAGATCACGTGAAAAGGACAGCAAAAAACATGCTTACACTCCTTGTCGATCTGCGAAAAAGCAGATTCACATCTATTGATTATAACATAATACCTGCTGTTGCAAAAGATAAGATTCTCTTACAGACTGTCACGAAGATGACAGAAAATGCCGTAATTCCCCCGCAAACCATGGCACATGCCGTGGTATTGACGGACACGAAGGAGGGGATCCTGCACTGGAAGGCCGCAGGCCTGCCCGTCATCGCGCTTTCCCATGAGGGGAACAGGGATGAAGACCTGATGGAGAGTCCCTGGCTGGTTCTGTCCCTTGAGGCTCTGACTCCGGAATACCTGCTTGAAGTACACCATCGCTGCTACGGCATCCCCATGACAGTTGCCAGTTCGAAAAGGTGCGTCTTCCGGGAGCTTATCCCCGAGGATCTTCCCTATATTCTGGCTCTGGACCAGGAGCAGGAGGAAAACAGTGCCGGAAGGTTCTTCCGGGAGACGGATACGACACCCGAGGACACTTTGGAAAACTATATCTCCTGTCAGTATCCCTTCTACGGTTACGGGATCTATGCCGTCTTCCAGATGGAAAGAGTGGAATTTCTGGGTCTTGCCGGCTTCTATCCCTGGGGTTCCTGCCCGGATCATCTGCTCCCGGACGGGGAGATGAAGGAGATCTTCTTCGGCAGGGAGAACCCGGAATCAAGGGTGGAGATCGGATATGTCATAAAAAAAAGCGCACGCCGTAAAGGGTACGCCAGAGAGTGGATCCTTGCCCTGACAGATTATGCAAGGCAGACACTCGGATTTGATGAAGTTGTAGCCCGGATCCCTGCGGGCAACAGGGCATCCATCCGGACGGCATTATCCGCCGGCGGCAGATTCAGAAGCCGGCCGGGATCGCAGCGGTTATCTTAAGCTTTCGATATCCTGAGGTCTTCCGGCAGCGATGATGATATCTCCCTCCCGGATGAGCTGGTCCGGATTCGGAAAGCTGTCTGGATCTCCCCCATCCTCATTCTGGATGGAGATGATATTGATCCGGTAGGTACTCCGGAGTTTCAGCTCTCTTAAGCTCTTGCCCACCCATTCTTTCTCCACCGGCATCTCAACGATGCTCAGGCGGCCGGACAGGCTGAAATAGTCCATGAAATTGCCGACAAGATTTTTGGCCAGACGGTATCCGCTCTCCTTTTCGGGAAGGATGACCTGGTCTGCGCCCACCTTATCCAGGATCGTCTTATGGAGAGTTGTCTCCGCCTTGGCGATGACCAGGGGCACACCGATCTCCTTGCAGATGATGGTCGCCATGACACTGACCTCGAGGTTTTCACCGATGGCAATAATGACAGCGTCCATATGCTCCAGGCCTATGTTTTTCATGGCCATCTCGTTGGTAACGTCAAGCTGCAGGGCATAGGTCACTTCCGGGGCCAGGGCATTTATCTTATCTTTATGGATATCGATGACCATGACTTCCATCCCTTCCTGGGAAAGAGTTCTGGCAACACTGGATCCGAATCCTCCAAGTCCGATCACCGCATAGCTTTTTACTTCGCTCATCCTGTCTTCCTCCCTCAGCTCCGATCCCGGAGCGGTCTTTGTCTTATCCTTGTTTAAAAAAAATATTCATCAGCCCAGAAGAACGGTTTCATCCGCATAATGGATCATGGAATCCGATTTCTCTCTGGTGAGGAATGCCGAGGCCAATGGGACCGGTCCGATCCTGCCGGCAGCCATCAGACAGATGATCACCGCTTTCCCAGGGGTGTGGAGGAGACCGGTCAGGTCCTTGCTCAGCCCCACTGTCCCTATGGCGGAGACCGTCTCGTAGCATAATTTCATAAAGTCCAGTTCCTCCACCATGCAAAGGAGGAGGGTAAGAAAGATCCATACGGCAAAACTGAATCCGGCGATGGTCAGAGCCTTTCTCACATAGCCGGAAGAAATGGTCCTCTTAAAGGCAACCACCTTGTCTCTTCCCCATATCTCCGACAGGACCGCCGCGATCAGGATGGCCACGGTCATTGTCTTGATCCCGCCTGCCGTACCTGCCGGGGAGCCCCCGATAAACATGAGCAGCATGCAGGTCAAGGAACTGGTATCCGTGAATCCTGTCTGGTTTACGGTATAGAATCCTGCTGTCCTGGTGGTCACGGACTGAAAGAGGGCAGCCATGCATTTTTTCGGAAAGGACATGGGTCCCAGTGTCATGGGATTATGGTACTCCGCAAAGAATACCACCAGACTTCCGAATATAATGAGGAACAAGGTTGCGGAAAGGACGATCTTGGCGTGGAGGGACAGCCTCTTCAGTAAAGCACCTGCAGATTTTTCCCTTCTTAACCAGGATGCGATCACATCTTCCATCTCCCACCAGACCATAAATCCAAGACCACCCAGAATGATGAGGGCCATGGTCACCAGGTTCACCCACCAGTTATCCGCGTAGGCGGCCAGGCTGGTGTCCCCCAGGACATCCATACCTGCATTGCAGAAGGCAGATATGGAAAGAAAGAGGGATTTCCAGATTCCCGCAAGTCCGAAGTCCGAACAGAAGACGGGAAGGTAGAGAAGAAAACCCACCAGTTCCATCATAAGCATCCCCCGGATGATCCTCAGGAGGAAACGGACGACCCCTTTCATGGTTTCCAGACCATAGGTCTGCTGGATCAGGATCCTGTTCTTCATCCCGATCCTACGGTGAAGCAGGGTCAGGATCAGGATCAGCAGGGCCACGATCCCCATTCCTCCCAGCTGTATCAGGATCAGGATGATCAGCTGGCCGAAGAAACTCCAGTGGAAGGCCGTACTCACCGTCACAAGTCCCGTGACGCACACGGAGGTGGTGGCGGTAAAAAGCGCGTCAATATAGGGGGTAAATGTACCCTCCGCCGAGCAGACGGGGAGCATGAGGATCAGAGATCCCGCCAGG
>CAJGDH010000201.1 GCA_904502145.1 uncultured Eubacterium sp. | reverse complement strand
TGGATGAACATTCCCAGGCAGGGAAAACCGGCCTTCGGTATGCCGGTTCAAAAGGGATTCCCGTGATCATCATGGAACCCCTCAGGGGCGGAAGACTGGTCAATAACCTTCCGGATAAGGCCAGGAAGCTTTTCCGCAATTTTCCGGTGAAACGGTCCCCGGTGGAATGGTCTTTTGCCTGGCTGTGGAACCAGCCTGAAGTCATCTGCATCCTTTCCGGCATGAACTCCCTGGAGATGGTGCGGGAAAATGTAAAGAGTGCTTCCGCCTGTCCGGAGCCCGGTTTCCTGAGTAAGGAGGACAGGATACTCTTAAGGAAGGTGGCCAGGGCAATCAATGCCCGGATGAAGGTACCCTGTACCGGCTGCCGCTACTGTATGCCCTGTCCGCAGCATGTGGATATCCCGGGGACATTTGCGGCATACAACCGGAAATATTCCGACAACTCCATTGTGGCGTTAAAAGAGTATGCCATGTGTACCCTTCTCCGCAAGGATGCTACCTCCGCCTCCCTCTGCGTGCAGTGCGGAAAATGCGAGCAGCACTGCCCACAGAAGATCGCCATCCGGGAGGAACTGAAATCAGCGGTAAAAGAGCTGGAAGGTCCGCTTTACAAAGTGGCTTCCAAAGGGCTGAAATACTTTATGAAATATTGATGGCAACCATCATCCCAGCTCATCCGGACCGATACACTCGAAGAACTTTTTCGCCGAGAGAGACCGGTGCCGTGGGAACTGGATCCCCATCTCCACATAAACTTCAGGTTTCAGGGGGAGGACGACAACTTCCCCTGACCAGTGCTGGGTCATCATCAGGTTGTTCATGCTGATCCCCAGCCCGGCTTCCACCATCCGGTAGGTGGTGTAGTAGTCCCGGCTGCTGTACTGGATATTCAGTTTCAGGTCATTCTCCTTGGCGAAGAATTCCGTATCCGTGTCATGCCCTGCCATGGTAAGGATGAAGGGCTCTTTTTCGATCCTGTTCCAGGGGAAGAAGGGTTTTGATGCGAAGGGGTGGTCCTTGCTGACCCAGACTACCATGGGGTCTTTCTTAAGGGTGACCCAGTTTTCCATCTGACCACGGCCGGTGGTGAAGATCAGGTCCGCCTTTCCTTCTTCCAGCCATGTGCTCAGTTCCTGGTGGCCTCCCTGCATTATGCTGATGGTGATGTTGGGATAGATGGCCCTGAAACGGCGCACCAGGTCCGGAAGCAGGGTACTGGCAAAGCTGTATATGGTCCCCACGTTGAGATGGCCGGTCTCAAGGCCCTTGACTTCGGCGATGTATTCTTTAAGCTGCCTCTCCCAGTAGACCATCTTGCGGATGTATTCGATGATCTGTTCACCGTTGTGGGTCAGACAGATGCCTTTCTTGTTCCGGTTAAAGACCGGCAGGTCCAGTTCTGTTTCCAGTGCACTCATCATCCGGTTCAGGCCGGAAGGAGAGTAGCCCAGTTCTTCCGCGGCAGCGGAGAAGCTGCCTTTTTCAACGACTTTTAAAAATACGTCATACTTGGAAAGTTCCATGATCGGCTCCTTATTCGCTCTTTATTTTGATAATCCTGCGGCGTTTTGCGCCTTTTTTTTTATTATAACACTTTTTGTCACAACATTTGTGATAAATTGTCGTTTTACTCACAAATGGTTATCGGTTATACTTAAGCCGTTGGAAAAAAGAGGGTCGGAAGAGAGATCTCCGGTCATGCATATCACAGGGAGGATATAGGATAATGAGTATCACCATTTTACTTGCAGCAGCTTTGATCATCGGAACAAATATGGCCGCTACATTGTACTCTGAAAAATACAACAACAACCTGTAAGATCTACAGGGGAATATTCATCGGGCCATGTACGTAGGGTCCGGTATAAGATAAAAAAAGAGAAGCTGTCCGCGGAGATGATTTTCATCCCGGGACAGCTTCTCTTTTTTATTTGGCGCTGTATGTTTTTTCTGTGTCGTCAGCCGCCGAGGTAAGCCTTGCGGACCTCATCGGATCTGGCAAGCTCCTCACCGGTACCGGAGAGGGTGATCCTTCCTGTTTCGATGACGTAGGCCCTGTCCGCGACGGAAAGAGCCATCTGGGCGTTCTGTTCCACCAGAAGGATGGTGGTTCCGGCCTTGTTGAGATTCTTGATGATCTCAAAGATCTGGTCTACCAGGATCGGGGCCAGACCCATGGACGGCTCATCCAGCATCAGAAGGCGGGGATCAGACATCAGGGCTCTTCCCATGGCCAGCATCTGCTGCTCGCCTCCGGAGAGGGTTCCCGCGATCTGTTTGGTCCTTTCCTTAAGTCTGGGGAACTGCTCATAGACATATTCAAGGTTGCGGGGGATCCTGTCCGGTTTGGTGGTGAAAGCACCCATCTGAAGGTTCTCCTCCACGGTCATTCCCTGGAAGATCCTTCGGCCTTCCGGCACGTGGGATATTCCCTTGGAGACGATCTTGTGGGCGGGAGTGTGGGCGATGGAGCTGCCCAGGAACTCGATATCCCCGGTCTTGCTTCTGAGAAGTCCGGAGACCGTGTGGAGTGTCGTGGACTTACCTGCACCGTTGGCTCCGATCAGTGTGACGATCTCTCCACGGTTTACGTCGAAAGAGATCCCTTTGATCGCATGGATCGCACCGTAATAGACATTGATGTCTTTGACTGTCAATACCGTACCCATCACCTTACCTCCTTCCCGTCAGCTTTCGGTTCTTTATGCTCACCGGCAGGGGCCGCCGTCCTGGCTGAAATGTCCGGTTTCTTCTTGGATTTGGATTCCACCTTGACTTTGGAGGTTATCTTGCCTCGCTGCAGTGCTTTCTCCAGATCCTGTTTCTCCTCTTCCTCTTCCTCGGCCATCTTTCCCCGGCTCTTGCCCAGGTAGGCCTCGATTACCTGCGGATTGCTTTGGATTTCTTCGGGAGTTCCCTTGGCGATGGTCCTGCCGTAGTTGAGAACGGCGATCCCTTCACAGATTCCCATGACCAGGCTCATGTCGTGCTCGATCAGGAGGATAGCGATCTGGAAACGGTCGCGGATATCCTTGATGGTATCCATCAGCTCTGCGGTCTCGGAGGGATTCATTCCGGCTGCAGGCTCATCCAGCAGGAGAAGCCTTGGCTTGGTAGCCAGGGCACGCATGATCTCAAGCCTGCGCTGTGCTCCGTAGGGGAGGGATCCCGCTCTGTGGTCCGCCAGGTCCGCCATGCCGAAGATGTCCAGCATCTTTAAGGATTCCTGGTGGATCCTGCGTTCTTCCCTGCGGTATCTCCTGGAATGGAGGACGCCGCTTAAGAGGTTGTAATCCGTGTAATGATGGAGGGCAACCTTGATGTTTTCCTCCACCGTCAGCTTGTCAAAGAGACGGATATTCTGGAAGGTTCTGGCCATGCCGGCCTTATTGATATCCACGGTGTTCATTCCCTTGGTACTCTTGCTGTTGAAGAAGATCTCGCCGCGGGTGGGTTCATATACCTTGGTCAGCATGTTGAAGATGGTGGTCTTTCCTGCACCGTTGGGGCCGATCAGTCCGCCGATCTCCGTTCTGCCCAGAGCCAGGTTGAAATTGTCAACGGCGGTCAGTCCGCCGAAATCGATACCCAGGTTCTTTACCTCAAGGATGGGAGATTTCTTCTGATCTCTTTCAGGGATGATGGTTTTATCCAGGTAGGGGTCTTCCGGCGACCATTGTTCCTTGGCATCCACAAATACCGCTCTTCCCCCTACGTTATCATCGTAAT
>CAJGDH010000200.1 GCA_904502145.1 uncultured Eubacterium sp. | reverse complement strand
TGGTATAGACCTTGATCTTGTCCTCCCTGCCATCGATGGCGAAGTCAACCTCGGCACCGTAGCTCTTCCCGATCCATTCGGTCTGCATCTTCTTTACTTTTTCCGGCCAGTCCAGTTTGTCCAGATCGTCAAGAAGGCGGTCGGCATATTTGGTGATCTTCAGCATCCACTGCTTTAAGTTCTTCTTGGTCACCGGTGCGCCGCAGCGCTCACAGACGCCGTTGACTACCTCTTCATTTGCCAGACCTGTCTTACAGGAAGGACACCAGTTGATCGGCATCTCCTTCTCGTAGGCAAGTCCTTCTTTGAACATCTTC
The DNA here is from genome assembly GCA_904502145.1 of uncultured Eubacterium sp. Taxonomy (GTDB): domain Bacteria; phylum Bacillota; class Clostridia; order Lachnospirales; family Lachnospiraceae; genus Anaerobutyricum. The sequence goes on along the minus strand of CAJGDH010000200.1, from coordinate 3,448 downwards.
ACAAAGATCCACTGTGTCCATTTATAGAATCCGGGATCGGTGGTATTCACTTCCAGATCCCAGTCATAGATCGCCGCGATCTCATTGATCTGCCGCTTGATGTTCCGGATATTCTCCTCCGTGGTAACCCTGGGATGGGTTCCCATCTTGATGGCGTAATTCTCTGCCGGAAGACCGAACGCGTCCCATCCCATGGGATGGATCAGGTGATATCCCTGAAGCATCTTATAACGGCTCCATACATCACTGATCACGTAGCCGCGCCAGTGTCCCACATGAAGTCCGCTGCCTGACGGGTAGGGGAACATATCAAGACAATAGTACTTCGGCTTCTTGCCGTCATCCACATTTACCGGGTGTTCTTCCCAGTATTTGCGCCATTTCTGTTCTATCGCTCTATGGTTATAAGGTGTTGCCATAGTCTAAACCTCCTGACTTCTTTACAAAAAACTCCATTCTTAATTATAAAGCCTTTTCCCCGTTTGTAAAGGTAAAAGTCAAAAAAATAATTGTGCCTGTCAACATTTATTTATAATACAAGATATGGTATAATTGGGTTTTGTAAGAACCGAATATCCCGCAAAAACAGGGGGCGGCCGCCCCGGAACCGGGTTGTTCCGCCAGGGTCAGCCGGCCTTCCTGAATGAAACTGAGGATGGATTTAAAGAATGAATTACAGCAAAAATAATATACAGAAGAAAAGAAAAGGAATCCGCTCCAGGAAAGACAGGAATCTGAATTCCTTCTTCCTGATCTGCCTGCAGATCGTACTCCTGGCCTTCATCACCGTGGGAGTATGTGCTGCCGGTCTGGGTGTCGGGGCGGTCAGGGGTATCATAGCCAGCACCCCCACCAAATATGATCTGAAGCCGAAATACTCTGCTACCACGATCTATGACAATGGGGAACGCACGACCCAGTACCTGTCGTCCTACGATTCCAACCGTATCCTGGTCTCCTACGACCAGATGCCGGACAACCTTAAATATGCATTTGTGGCCATCGAAGATGAACGGTTCTTTGACCATAACGGCATTGATCTTAAGGGAATCGGCCGTGCTTTGATCAAAAATGTCCTGAGCGGCGACATCTCTCAGGGTGCCAGTACCATCACCCAGCAGCTGATCAAGAACAACGTGTTCAACGTGGGTGGAGAGACCAACTATATTGCCAGGTTCAAGCGTAAGATCCAGGAGCAGTATCTGGCGATTCACGCGGAAAAGGAAAACAGCAAGGATACCATCCTCAAGGACTACCTCAACACGATCAACCTGGGGAAAGGTACCCTCGGTGTGGAAGCCGCATCCAGATATTACTTCGGCAAGTCCTGTTCCGACCTTACCCTGTCCGAATGTGCCGTCCTGGCCGGGATCACCAAGAATCCCGCCTACCTGAACCCGGTGGATTATCCCACGGACAACGGGAACCGCCGTCTGATCATCTTAAAGAAGATGCTGGACCTTGGTTTCATCACCAGTACGGATTACCAGGAAGCGGTAGCAGATGAGACGGTCTACCAGCGGATCGCCGAGTACCGTTCCGGCAACCGGAACGTGGCAACCTACTCCTATTTCACCGATGCCCTGATCCTTCAGATCGTAAATGATCTTCAGACCAGGTCCGGGTATACTCTGGAGCAGGCTTATGAGAAGGTTTACCGGGGCGGACTGAGCATTTACTCCACCCAGGATTCCAAGATGCAGAAAGCCGCGGATGAGATCATCAATAATCCGGACAATTATCCGGTGGATACCAAATATGCCCTGGAATATACCCTGGAAGTGAAGAAGGCAAACGGCGAGACTGCCTCCTACAATACTTCCAATCTCAAGAAATATTTCATAAAGAAGAAAGGCAAGAAGAACTACAAGGCCATATACACATCCAAAAAGAAGATGAAGGCTGCCGTCGAGGAATACAAGAAGGCCCTTCTTAAAGAGGGGGACAGTGTGGTCACAGAGAAGGTACATTATTCTCTTCAGCCCCAGCTGTCCTACACCCTCATCGACCAGAAGACCGGCCAGGTCAAGGTCCTTGTGGGAGGCCGCGGGGAGAAGCAGGATGACCTGTCCTTAAACAGGGCTACGGCCGTCACCAGGCAGCCCGGCTCCACCTTCAAAATCCTGTCCACCTACGCGCCGGGTATCGATACGGGCGGTATGACCCTGGCCACGGTTTATGATGACGCCCCTTACAAATATGAAAACGGGGTCAGCGTCCATAATGCGGAGAAGAATTACAGCGGTCTCATGACCATCCGGGATGCCATAGCCGAGTCCGACAACATCATCGCGGTAAAGGCTCTCACGGAACTGAAGCCCCAGGTGGGGTTCAATTTCCTGAAGACCCTTGGTTTCACCACCCTTGTCAAGAACCGTACCTCCGAAGGCAGGTATGAGAGCGACGTCAATCAGTCCCTTGCCCTGGGAGGCATCACGGACGGTGTCACCAACCTGCAGCTTACCGCGGCATACGCCTCCATCGCGAACAAGGGAGAATATACTCACCCCATCCTTTATACGAAAGTTCTGGATAACGAGGGGAATGTCCTGCTTGAGAACAAGCCGAAGGCCACCAGGGTCATGAAGGAAAGCACTGCATGGCTCCTGACCTCCGCCATGACCGATGTCATTAAAAGGGGAACCGGAAAGGAAGCAAAGCTGGCTTCCAAGATGGCGGTTGCCGGAAAGACCGGAACCACTTCAAGCAATTACGATTACTGGTTCTGCGGCTACACCCCATACTATACAGCCTCCATCTGGACCGGGTACGACTACAACACGGATTTCGGATCAGGCCTCGATTATCATAAGGAGATCTGGGCGAAGATCATGAACAGGATCATCAAGGAATCCGGTCAGCCGATCCAGACCAAATTTGATCCCTGCAAGGGCATCGTCACTGCGAAGATCTGTATGAAGTCCGGTAAACTTCCCATCCCCAAGCTTTGCGCAAAGGATCCTCAGAAGAACATGAAGAGGACGGAATATTTTGCCAAAGGTACTGTCCCGACCCAGAGCTGTGACGCCCATATCACCGTGAAGTTCTGCGGCGTGACCAAAAAACCGGTCAGGGCACATTGTCCCAAGAAGAAGATCTATACAAAGGTCTACAGGAAACGTCCTGCGGGCTCCAAAGGCATTACGGCCGATACGAAATACTGTCTCGGCTATGATGCGAACAACGATAAGAACAAATGTGACAAGCACACAGATGAGTGGTTCAAGAAGAGACAGGAGAAGCTGGAGGAGAAGAGAAAGCAGGAGGAGGCAGCCACCGCCACCAACGCTGACGGAACGAAGGCTACCACGGCTCCTGCCACAAAACCTGCTACCCAGCCCGCGAAAAAACCGGCTTCGAAGAAGAAGCCATGATCACGCGAAATTTAAAGGAAATCTTGAATCCGATTTCACCATATGCTATTCTTTAGTTACAGCAACCGATGACC
>CAJGDH010000199.1 GCA_904502145.1 uncultured Eubacterium sp. | reverse complement strand
TGGTTATCCTCCCACTCCGTGAAATCAGTCTAAAGCATATCTTATCACAAGAGAGAAAAGAAGTAAAATAATAGAAGGAGAGATTTGCGGGGCTAGTCTGTGAATTGTTTGACATAGCAGGATAAATTCAGTATAATATTTGTTAACGTTAAGAGAATACTGCAGGCTGATCCGCTGACCGGCGGCAGTACAAGGAAGGAACACATGTCAGAGAATATCAACACTAAACCAGAAGGGAATAAAACCATCTCCCGGGTGGTCATCAAGAGACTTCCGAGATACTACCGTTATCTTGGAGAGCTGCTGAAGAATGATGTTGTCCGGATATCGTCAAAGGAACTGAGCAAGAAGATGAATGTCACCGCTTCCCAGATCCGCCAGGACCTCAATAATTTCGGAGGATTCGGCCAGCAGGGCTACGGCTATAACGTGGAGTATCTCTACAATGAGATCGGCAAGATCCTGGGGCTGGACCGGACCAACAATATCATCATTATCGGGGCAGGCAACCTGGGGCAGGCCCTGGCCAACAACCAGGAGTTCGACAGCAACGGTTTCAGGATCATCGGCCTGTTTGACGTAAATCCCCGTCTGGTAGGCATGACCGTAAGAGGAGTGGAGGTCTATGATATCGATACCCTCGAGGAGTTTCTGAAGGAGCATGAGGTGATGATCGCGGCTCTCACCCTGCCGGGATCCAAGGCAGTCAAGGTGGCCGCAGATCTGGTGGACCTTGGAATCAAGGCTTTCTGGAATTTTGCCCCGGTGGACCTTCATCTGTCGGAGGATGTCACCGTGGAAAATGTTCATCTGGCAGAGAGTATTATGACTTTATCCTACAGGATCCATTCAAAGTCATAAGAAACAGGGATATGTCATCCCGTGAAACAAAGGGTATGAGGCTGTGGAAGCCAGGGTGGTTACTCTGTTTTCACAGTCTTTATTATTTGTCTCCTGAGTGGGGAATATTTATCTTTTGAGTGATGAATATTTGTCTCTTGAGTGAGGAATATCTGCCTCCTTAGTGAGGAAGAAAAAGTACAGAAAGGACAGAAGATGAAGAGGATTGCTTCCGGAGAAGAAATGCAGAAGATCGATGCCTACAGCATCCGGAATATCGGCATACCCGGCCTGGTACTGATGGAGAAGGCAGCCTTGTCCATGGAGGAAGAGATCCTGGCCCGGTTTGATCAGGGTACGTCCATCCTGATCGTTGTGGAAAGAGGAAACAATGGCGGCGACGGCCTGGCTCTGGGAAGGCTGCTCCTGGCCAGAGGCTACCCTGTCACCATCTATGAGATCGGCGGCGTATCCAAAGCCAGTGACTCCTATATGACCCAGTATTCCATCCTGAAAGAGCTGGGGATCCCTGTGAGAAATACCCTGCCGGAAGAAGATTACGATGTGGTCATCGACGGAATCTTCGGGGTAGGATTAAGCAGGGAAGTGCGTGGGATCCAGAGAGAGGTAATTGAGAAGCTTAACTCCGGATGTGCCTTCCGGATCGCCGTGGATGTACCCTCCGGAGTGGATGCCGGGACAGGGAAGATCCTGGGTACGGCTTTCCGCGCGAATCTGACCATCACATTCGGCCTGTTGAAGGTCGGTCTTGTCCTCTATCCCGGCGCAGCCTGCTGCGGGGAAGTGGTGGTCAAGGACATCGGTTTTCCGGAGAAAGCCGTGGAGGCGGTCTCCCCCTCTGCCTTTACCTACGATCCTTCGGATCTTTGCCGGCTTCCCGGCAGGAAGGCATGGTCCAACAAGGGCACCTACGGTAAAGTACTGATCGTGGCCGGTGCAAAAAACATGGCCGGAGCGGCGGCACTTTGTTCGGAGGCTGCCTATCGGACCGGAAGCGGACTGGTGAGGATATTTACTGCCGAGGAGAATCGGGTTATTCTTCAGAATCTGGTGCCTGAAGCAGTAATGACAACATATCGGCATGAGATGGAAGCTCTTGATAAGCTTGAAGAAGCATTGGGCTGGGCCACCGTGATCGGCTTCGGCTGCGGTCTGGGACAGGATCCCCTGACGGAGAAGATGCTGGAGCTGGTGCTGAAGAAAGGACAGGCTCCCTTGGTACTGGATGCCGACGGTTTAAACGTCCTTGCCCGGATGAAGTCCCGGGATGAGGCCGAAGAGTCGGAAGTGATAAAAGCATTTGCCGGGTATCCCCATGGGATGATCCTTACTCCCCATCTTGGGGAGATGTCACGGCTGTGCAAAAAGACGGTGGATGAGATCCGGGAATCTCTGATCCCCACTGCGGAAGCTCTGGCGGATGAGCGGCACGTCTGTGTCCTTAAGGATGCCCGTACCATTGTCTGTGCAGGTGACGGGCTGACCTACATCAACAGCAGCGGAAATAACGGGATGAGTACCGGAGGAAGCGGAGATGTGCTCACCGGGATCATCTGCGGACTTCTGGCCGGAGGTTCCCCGCCGGATGAGGCTGCAAGACTGGGCGTATACTGCCATGGGCTTGCCGGAGATAAGGCGGCGGAAGAAAAAGGACATTTCGGGCTTCTGGCCCGTGATATCATCGATATGCTGGGCAGGGTTCTTCCCTGAGAAGATCCGGGATTGGTTTTCATTTAATATGCTATCTGGAGGTAGAGAATGGATATATACATAGGGATCATCATTGCAGTGCTGGTGGTGCTGGCGATGGCGGTCTGTTTTATGGCACTGGTCCTGGTAAGGCTGACCGGTGATATGAAAAAGATTGATTTTTCAAAGTTTAAAGAAGACGATGAGAACGAATATGAAGAAGAGATCATGAACATTGCCCAGGAAGGGCATGAACAGGGCGTCATTCTGGCCGATGAGGCGGAGATGATCTCCAACATCTTTGAATTCGGCGACATGGACGCAAAAAATGTCATGTGTTTCCGGCAGAAGATCGTGGGGATAGAGGGCAACACCTCCCTGGAGGAAGCGATCCATTTCATGGTCAATCAGCATTTCAGCCGTTATCCGATCTATGAGGATGATCTCGACCACATCGTGGGTATCCTCAATTTCAGGGATGCGGTAAAAGTATGGCTGACTGCTCCTGACAGCAGCCTTCTGCAGATCATGAGGAAACCCTTCTTCGTTCATGAGGCCATGGATATCAACGAGCTGCTGACCCAGATGAAAGAGAACAAGATCCATCTGGCCATCGTGGCGGATGAGTTCGGTCAGACGGTAGGTTTGATCACCATGGAGGATATCCTTGAGACCATCGTGGGTGACATCCTGGATGAGTATGATGTGGAGGATGTGGAGATCATCCGCAATCCGGACAAGGATGAGTTCGTCGCCAGCGGAATGATCCGTCTGGATGACCTGGAGGAGGAGCTGGGCATCACCTTCGATACGGAAGAATTCGAGATACTGAACGGCTTCCTGATCAATGAGATCGGCCATCTTCCGGAGATCGGCGAGGAGGTAAAGGTCCATTTCAAAGGATACACATTCAGCACGAAGGAACAGAAGGATAAGATTTTAAGACAGATCCATATTGTAAAAGACAAGGAAGAAGAGAAGCATGAAGATTGAACTTGCAGACAAGATGAAAGGATTTGAAGCCGGCATCTTTGCCGTCCTGAATGAAAAGAAGCTGGAGGTGGAACGCTCCGGCAGAAAAGTATATAATCTCTCGGTGGGAACACCGGATTTCAAGCCGTTTCCCCATATCATGAAGACAGTGTCCGATGCCTGTCTGGTTCCGAAGAATTACGGATATTCCATCGCGGATATGAAGGAACTGACCGATGCTGTGATCTACCGCTATAAGAAGAGATACGGGGTGGA
>CAJGDH010000198.1 GCA_904502145.1 uncultured Eubacterium sp. | reverse complement strand
GCCTTGCCGGCGATCTGGTCTGCGATGCGGAAACCGATCCCGGAGATATCCTCCGCCAGACGGTAGGGGTTGGTCCGGAGGATGTCGTACATCCTATCCCCGTATTCCTCATAGATCTTCACTGCCGTCTGGTTGACGATGCCGTATTCGGAGAGAAACATCATGGCATGGCGCATCTCCTGCTTCTCCTGAAACTGGATGGCGATGTTCATGGCCATTTTCAGGGAAATCCCCTTCACCTCCGCCAGGCGTTCCGGTTCATTTTCTATGATCTCAAATGTATTGCCTTTAAATTTTCTGATGACTCTTCCTGCCAGGGCGGGACCCAGACCCTTGATGGCTCCGGAGGCCAGATATCTTTCCATTGCCTTCTTGTCCTCAGGTTCCTTGAGGACATACCGGACGACCTGGTACTGGGGCCCATGGACCGGATGCTCCGTAAATGAACATTCCGCCTGGATGTACTCCCCTTCGTTGATATAACGAAAATTGCCCACGAGGATCTCATCCCCGTGGGTCGTTTCCAGTTCCAAAACGGTGTAACCGTTTTCTTCATTATGATAACGAATATGATTTACATATCCTTCCAGCTGCTCCATCTATCTTGCTCCAAGATACTCTATAAACTGTCCTGTTCCGATGGCAACCGCCGTCATGGGATCATCTGCTGTCATGGTGGTGATCCCTGTCTTTTCCTCAATAAGCTGTTCCAGTCCCTGGAGCATACTCCCGCCGCCGGTAAGGACAATACCACGGTCGGAGATATCCGCGGCCAGTTCCGGGGGTGTTCTTTCCAGGACACTGTGCACGGCTTCAACGATCTGGGCTGTGGCCTCACGGAGGGCCTCCCTGGTCTCCTCGGAGGTTACGGTAACGGTCTTGGGAAGACCGGTAACCAGATTGCGGCCTCTTACCTCCATGGAGGATTCTTCCGCACGGGCATATGCACTTCCAACCTGGATCTTGATATCTTCCGCGGTACGGTCACCGATCAGGAGGTTGTGTTTCTTTCTCATATAACGGACGATGGCTTCGTCGAAATCATCACCGGCCACCTTGATGGATGTACTCACCACGGTTCCCCCCAGGGAGATGACGGCGATATCACTGGTGCCGCCGCCGATATCCACGATCATGTTTCCGCATGGTTTCGCGATATCGATTCCTGCTCCGATGGCTGCGGCCACCGGTTCCTCGATGATCTTAACGTCCCTGGCGCCGGCTGCGTAGGTGGCATCCTCCACCGCTTTCTTCTCAACCTCTGTCACGCCGCTGGGAACACAGACGGAGATACGGGGCTTTCTTCCGAAGAGACTCTTGCCCACAGCCTTGTGGACAAAATATTTGAGCATCTTCTCCGTCACGGAGTAATCACTGATAACGCCCTGTCTTAAGGGGCGGACTGCCACGATATTGCCGGGAGTCCTGCCGATCATCAGTCTGGCTTCCTCCCCGATTGCCTTGATCTTTCTGGTATCTACATCAAATGCCACTACGGATGGCTCTTTTAATACTACTCCCTTACCTCTCACATACACGAGAATGCTCGCGGTCCCTAAATCAATTCCGATATCTGTTGCCATGGGAATCTCCTTTCCACTTTTTTGCTCGGCATGGAACAAACCATTACCATTATAAACGAAATTAAAGAAATTTTAAAGAGCTATACAATAAAAAAGGTATTGATGTCTGTCTCAATACCTGTTTCGATATACATATCAATATTTTGATCAGTCATCAATTCCTTTCGATCTGAGGAATTCGATCACATCGCCAACTGTCTCGATCGCTTCGAGCTCCTCAGCGGGAATCTCCAGGTCGTACTCTTCTTCCAGAGCCATGGTTAATTCAAATAAGTCGAGGGAGTCAGCACCCAGATCCTCCTTAAAATTAGTCTCAAGTGTGATCTCATCCTCGCTGACACTGAGCTGCTCAGCAATAATCTCTTTCATCTTCTCTAACATCAGAATATCTCCTTTAACGTTTATTACAGGAACGGCAGAACATCTCTCTTCTGCCTGATGATGTACTAAATATACTATCACGGATTTTTTTTGTCAATGCCTTCTTCTTGCGACATTCTTACATGTATATTTAGGATTGATTTTTAGAAAAAAGTATAGTAGAATGATAAAGTCAGTTTGGCAGGCTTCCTTGGCTCAGTCGGTAGAGCGACGCATTCGTAATGCGTAGGTCGGGGGTTCGAGTCCCCCAGGGAGCTTATCATTGATAAAAGGAGAGCAGAATCTGCTCTCCTTTTTCTTTTTGTATCATTAATTCTAATCAGGACCATACTCATGGGGCAGATCATACGATCACACCGTTGATGGTCATCTGTTCATCGTTGTTTCCCGAACCGTATCCCAGCTGGTCATACTGGGCTTTCACGACCTCCCAGGGAAGGGTCTCATGCTCTTCCTTCAGGTAGGAAATGATATCCGCGATCCCCTCACCGGTAAATGCGCTGGTATAGAATATCTTCTTACATCCCGCGATCCGGAGCCATTCCGCTGCCATCTCAGGGTCCCCCGCCCAATGATCACATTTTGTGACGATTCCCACCACCTCACGGTTGCTCTGGGAACAGCAGTTGGGGGGATAGAGGGAAAAGGGTTCCGTGGCGCTGATCAGAAGCCCGATGACATCCGCCTCGGCACTGTAGACCGCCAGGGATCCGGCCAGACGTTTGGTCTCCGCGTACTCGCCCGGGGTATCGATGATGACATCATAATGATTGACATACTGGGTCTTATGATAGATGATCTTCTTGCCTTTCATGGCCTGTGTCAATGTCGTCTTGCCGGATTCACTTCTTCCGACAAACATTATCTTTCGCATAAAACCTCCATACCCGGTATGTCAGGCTTCCGGTCATCCTTATTTGTGATTGTAGATGGATGCAGATGTACTGTGCACCGGGATCCTCTCTCCGAGATCATGGTAGACCAGCCCGTAAGACAGGCAGAACAGTACCATCCCGCTGATCACATCAAAGACCGAATGCTGTTTTAAAAACATGGTGGACAGGATGATGGATACACAGAGGACCATACTGAAAGCGGAAACAAACCTGTTTTCTCTCAGCCGGGGGCTTTTGACCACCGCAGTATGCAGGGCGGCTGAGTTAAAGACATGGATGCTGGGGAATACATTTGTCGAGGTATCCACGGAATACAGCAATCTGGTCATATCCACAAAAATATTGTCATGTACAAAATAGACGGGACGAAGCTGAAGTCCGTTGGGCAGGATCATGGATACCAGGATAAATACGGTCATCCCGATCATCAGCATGGCCATAAGCCTCTTGTAGGACTCCTTCTCCATCAGGAGAAAATAGGTCACTCCCGCTGCGATGTAGAAAAACCACAAAAGGTAAGGCACGATAAAATACTCGATAAAAGGAATCTGCTGGTCCAGCGTTGACTCAATGATGTGGATCTTATACGATGCCCTGTGCTCGATCAGGTAAAATGCAGCAAGGTACAGGGGAAAATATAATAATAAAAGCCAGTGAGCATATTTTTTCAACAATTCTTTCATATGCCGATCATCTCTCTTCTCAAAGTCTGAATCTGTTTAATAAATCTCATCCTTCAGAGAGTAACGCATTGTTCAAAATTTGTCAATCAAATATTCCCTGCCGTCTTTACGGATTTTTTCGTGATTTTTCACATAGGTCAGGGGATGAAGGCCCTTAATTTATTGGTGTTAATTGATATAATTATGGGAATCCGGCGGAACATTTGCATTTGCGTTCGCATTCCTCTGGAGTTTGATCTCCGGGATATGGTAGGCGGCGCAAAGCT
>CAJGDH010000197.1 GCA_904502145.1 uncultured Eubacterium sp. | reverse complement strand
TTTTTTTTCAAATTAAACCAGACCGCCAGCAGGTTTGCCACCATCTGCCCGATAACCGTGGCGACCGCCGCCCCTCTTATGCCCAGTTTAGGCGCTCCGGCCAGACCGAAGATCAGGATCGGATCCAGGATAATATTGATGATGGCCCCTGTTCCCTGTGTGATCATGGAATAGATGGTGAGGCCGGTGGACTGGAGCAGTCTCTCCATGATGATCTGTCCGAAAAGACCGAAGGAGAGGACACAGATGATTGTCAGATACTCCACTCCTCCTTCAATGATCACGGGGATATCCGTCTGCCCGGCAAAAAATGTCCCGGTGAAAAAGATCCCGAAAAGAGCAAAGAAGACATAGGCAACCAGGGATAGCATGATTCCGTGTATCGCGACGCTGCTTGCGACTTCAAAGTCTTTCTCCCCCAGTTTCTTTGACAGCATGGCATTGGTTCCGACTCCGATCCCGCTGCCCACTGCTATCATCAGATTCTGCATGGGAAAGGCCAGGGAGACCGAAGTCAGCGCATCTTCACTCAGCCTGGCCACAAAGATACTGTCCACCACATTGTATAAAGCCTGCACCAGCATGGAGATCATGATGGGGACCGCCATGGAAAAAAGCAGCCTGGGAACAGGCATTACTCCCATCTTATTCTCCCTGATCGTATTTTTCTCCCTGCCCATTGTTTATCCGTATCCTTTCCCTGCTCTCATCTTCCGTCCCCGGCGCAAACCCCCGGACCGGCGATCCGTTTTCTTCCTACTACTATATACGCAATATCCATAAAATACAATGATCCGGCCTGAAAAAGAGTTTAACCAGCTGTAGAAACATGGTATAATAAACCCAGGATTTTCACTGTTGTTATTCATCAAACGCACAGAAAGGCAGGTAATGATTATGTCATCAAGTCAGAAAGCTCTACGCATGTTCGGCATACTTGAAATCGTTTTTGGAATTTTATACTTTCTTTTCCTTTTTGTCATCGACAAAAATCAGCATTATACATACATCATCTCAGGCGCATTTGCCCTTATCTTCGGCATATGTCTCCTGCTGGCCTCATTCAACATCAGCCTGTATAAGCCGGCGTGGTATCTGGGCCTGATCAATGTGATCCTCAATGCCATCGGTGTGATCGCCGGGTTCGTACAAAAGAGCGACTCCCATTTGATCTTCTCCACCGTCGCTGCCCTTTGTTTCGGGATTGTGATACTGACTTTGATCTTTAAGGCTAAAAAGGAAGGCGAATATAACGCTAAGAACAATAATGAAGAAGTTAAGTGATTTTATCGGAAAATATATGGCTGCCATCGTACTGCTTATCGCAGCGCTGGCACTTTTTGTCCCCCGGACCTGTCTGTGGATACAGACCTCATGGATCAACTATCTGCTGATGATCGTGATGTTCGGCATGGGTCTTACCATGAAGGCACAGGACTTTGCCATTCTGTTCACCAAACCAAAAGATATGCTCATCGGATGTCTGGCGCAGTTTCTGATCATGCCTGCCCTTGCATTCGGTCTGGGAAAGATTTTCGGCCTTGGCGAGGAGCTTCTGGTGGGGGTCATCCTTGTGGGCACATGCCCGGGAGGGACCTCCAGCAATGTCATAACCTATCTCTCCAGGGGAGATACGGCGATGTCTGTGGGGATGACCAGCATAAACACGCTGCTTGCTCCCGTACTCACTCCCGCCCTCACCTACCTGTATCTCCGGACCTCCGTAAATGTGGATGTAAAAGCGATGTTCATCTCCATTGTACAGGTGGTGCTTATCCCCATTGCACTCGGGGTACTGATCAACAGATTCCTGGGTAAACAGACGGAAAAGGTGAAGGATGCGCTTCCCTCGGTTTCGGTAACGGCGATCTGTCTTATCGTTGCCGCGGTGGTTTCCCATAACAGTGAAAAGATCCTGTCCACAGGGGGCATAATCTTTATCATCGTCATCCTTCACAATCTCCTGGGATACCTGTGCGGATTCCTGATCGGAGCAGTGTTCAGGATGGATACGCCAAGAAAAAAAGCCCTGTCCATCGAGATCGGGATGCAGAATTCCGGACTTGCCACCACGCTTGCGGCAAGCGCATTTCCCCAGCTGGCCATGGCCACTGTCCCCGGCGCCATATTTTCCGTATGGCATAACATCTCCGGTGCGGTGCTTGCCGGTATATTCAGAAGAGAAAAGAACCCTTCATAGGTTCTCTCCTCCCCGGCAGTCTGTTTTATGTGCCGCAGGGCATTATTTATCGAATTCCCCGGCAGTCCCAGGTTTCCGTATCGATCAGCGGGAACTCCTGTGTCCCGATCGGTTCCCCCGAACTGTAGGTCGAGAACACATCGCAGGAGATCAGATTTCCCTCGCGGACTATTCCCTCCACCGGTGTATGACCCACAACCTGCAGGAGCTCTCCGGATTTATACATCTTCCCCTCGTAATAACGGGGGCGGTACCAGATGGGGGACAGGTCCTGCCACATTTCTTCGTAGCCGAATCCGTTGATCCTTTCAAGGACCTTATCCGTATCGTCACAGTCCTCTTCCGGAATGTACTGACGGACAAATTCATCTGCCAGTCCCCCGTGGGAGAACAAAACATTGTCGATCCGGTGAAGGTAGGCCAGCTGCCCTTCATCCGGCAGAGATTCCCTGAGGATGCGCAGCTTCTCGCAGACTGTCCATGGCGCGATCTTTGAATAGCCTGTCTCTCTTTGATTCCACAGATAACAGACATCATGGTTTCCGTAACACCAGAGGGTATCGGGATACTCTTCGGCGAAGGCCGTCGCCGCATCATAAGTCCGGATATAGAGATCCAGATCGTACTGCCGGCGCCAGTCATCCGCGATATCCATCAGGCACACCGCCCGGTCCGCCTTTATCTGTTTCATCAGTTCCGACGCCCTCCGGAACATCCCGGGTTTCAGATGAACGTCGGGAATGATAAGCACTTTCATATTTCTTCAGCCTTTCTGTTATTATATCAAAAATAGGGTGATACCATGTTTTATCCATGGCATCACCCTTTTGTCTTATCCTCGCAATTATACGATTGCTCCGACAAACAATGATCCGATCCCCAGAATAATCAGAACCGGCAGGGCAATAAAGACCAGGCCGTTCAGGACCAGACCGATCAGGGCGATAGGGAGAAAGATCAGGGAAAACATAATCTTTGTCAGACCCCAGGCCCCTCTTACTGCCAATAAAGCTAATTTTCCAAATACTGCAAACATACAAATGATAAAGATTACCGTCAACATTACGATCCCTTCTTTCCTGATTTCTGCCGGGGAAAAAACTCCGGCTCACAAATATTTTCCTCTTGTTTTTCTAAAATATACCGGAATCCGGGACAGCAATAAAGACCCGGCATAATGAAATAGGTATCTTTATTCCGCAAAATCGGAGAAATAACTTCACATTTTCTCAGGATCTCTCAGGATCCCTTTATCAATCATCTTCAGATGATCAGCCTGAAGGATCATTTCCAGATGATGTAAGGTGATCTTTGAACCGGTGATCAGGAAATCCATGACCAGTGCCAGTGTGCCTGCGATGGCCAGACCCTCTGAGGGAATATTCAGCTGCCCCATGATGATCCCCAGGCTGACCAGTACCCCTCCCGTAACCGGCGGGTTTGCAACAGCCAGGACCATGCAGACCAGTCCCGCGGTAAAGAACCATATCGGTGATACCGCCTGCTTCGGCTACATCACGCATCAAATACGTATCAATATAAGAATTGAAATACTCTCCCCGAAGCTCATCGTCAACGCCACACACCTGCGGCATACCACCTTCCCAAATGTG
>CAJGDH010000196.1 GCA_904502145.1 uncultured Eubacterium sp. | reverse complement strand
TCCGGAATCCGGAGGACCAGAATCTGAAGATCGCCTTTGAGACGGAGAATCTGGATGAGGTCAAAAAGGATGCCAACAATGCCAATGACGCTCTGAAGATGACGATGCAGGGAGGGGGACTGATCTGTCCGCCCACCCTGACGGTTGTGATCCCTCAGGCATGGCAGTCAGACACCGGTCTACTCCTGAAAGAGCAGGATGCCAAGCTGGCCAAAATGAGTGATGTGACCATCGTAAGCCAGCCTGCACAGAAGAAGGATCAGGGAGAAGGATCTACGGAAAAATCTACGGAAAGCTCCACGGAGACTGCAGCGGGGACAGAGGCATTGACTGAACCGGTGGAAGGGACCACCACCCTCACCATGACGGTGCTCTCCCTGGACGGGGACAGCTATATCGTGGGCGGGATCACCGACCCGGATAAGCTGGCGGCCATCAACAGCCAGATGCAGACTGTGGCCAGTGCCAATGCAAACCAGGGCTACGCCGGGGAGACGGTGCCCGAAGGAAATGATCAGGGAGGATCAGATTACAGCGGTGGATCCGGGAACAGTTCCGGAAATTCCGGCAGCTCCGGTTCAGGAAAAAGCCAGAAAGGAAAATCCGGAAAGAGCGGTTCCGGGGATATAGCCGGTTCGGAAACCGGGGACGATTCATCAGGATCAGGCAATAGTTCAGGAAAGGGTTCATCGGGCAGCTCCGGAGGGACCTGTACCATCTCCATCAACTGTTCCACCATCCTCAGCAATATGGACAGACTTCCGGCGGAAAAGGAGGAATTTGTTCCTTCCGACGGATGGATCATGAAATCCACCAAGGTCAGCTTCAGCGCCGGGGAGTCCGTGCATGATATCCTTCAGAAAGCCTGCAAGGATAAAGGCATCCATATGGAGTCCACATTTACACCGGCATATGATGCCGCTTATGTGGAGGGGATCAACCAGCTCTATGAATTCGACTGCGGGGAACTCTCCGGCTGGATGTTCAGTGTGAACGGCTGGTTCCCCAACTACGGGTGCAGCAAATACACAGTGTCTGACGGCGATGTGATCCAATGGGTATATACCTGTGACCTCGGAAAGGACGTGGGGGACAACTCCATGTATTGATTATATGATGAGTGATACATTTTCAAGCTACCATCCTCTGCTGAATATCCTCTTTTTTGCGGGAGTACTGGGGGTGACCATGTTCGTCACCCATCCCATCATCCTGGGGATATCCCTGGTGAGTGCCATCTCTTATGCCACTCTCCTGAAAGGGTGGAGAAGGACCCTCAGAAACAACCTCATATTTACCTTGCCGGTCATGATCATCGCGGCAGCCTTAAACCCCCTCTTCAACCATTACGGGGTGACGATCCTGGGCTACCTGCCCAACGGGAATCCCTTCACCCTGGAGAGCTGCGTCTACGGTCTGGTGATGGCCTTCATGCTGGCAGCGGTCATCACCTGGTTTTCCTGCTATACCGAGGTGATGACTTCCGATAAATTCATCTACCTTTTCGGGAAAATGATTCCCGCACTGTCCCTGGTCTTATCCATGGCCCTGCGCTTCGTTCCCCATTTTGCCCGCCAGGCAGGGGTGATCGCGGACGGACAGAAATGTGTGGGGAGAAGCACCTCCGGCGGCAGCCTGCTCTCCAGGGTAAAGCATGGGATAACCATCTTTTCCATCCTCATTACCTGGGCCCTGGAGAATGCCATAGAGACAGCGGACTCCATGAAATGCCGGGGTTACGGGGAGAAAGGAAGGACCGCATTTGCCATCTTCCGGTTTGACCGGAGAGACGGATACTGCCTTCTGGGGATGGCCGCAGCCTTCGCTATGGTGATCTTCGGTGCGGTAAAGGGATATGTTGCCTGCCTGTATAATCCAAGGATACGTGTGGAGGGCTGGCCTCTTACACCCGGAAGTTTCTGTGCTTTCGGCGCTTTTCTGATCTTTTGTATGCTGCCGGTCATCCTGGAAGCGTCCGACAGGATCATGTGGAAGCGGAGGAGGCAGCTGGTGGACGGCAGGATGGAAAGAGGATACCGGCTCTGGGAAGTCTGATGAGGTGTAATCTATGGCAAATATCATTGAGATCCGTGATCTGTCCTTTGCCTATCCCAAGGAGGAGGTACGGGCGCTGGATCACATCAATCTGAATATAGAGGAAGGGGAATTCATCGTTCTCTGCGGGAAAAGCGGCTGCGGAAAAAGCACCTTGCTGACCCACCTGAAAACCCCTCTGACCCCTCACGGCAGAAGAAAAGGAGAGCTTCTCTTTGACGGACAGGTCATCTCCGAGATGGATAACCGCGAGCAGACACAGCGGATCGGCTATGTTCTTCAGAATCCGGACAACCAGATCGTCACGGACAAGGTGTGGCACGAGCTGGCCTTCGGCCTGGAGAGCCTTGGGTACTCTACTCCGGATATCCGCATCCGCGTGGCTGAGATGGCCAGCTATTTCGGGATCCAGGACTGGTTCTACAAAAATGTGGCGGAACTGTCCGGGGGCCAGAAACAGCTGCTCAACCTTGCTTCCATCATGGCCATGCACCCCGATCTTCTGGTGCTGGATGAACCTACCTCCCAGCTCGATCCCATCGCTGCTTCTGATTTTCTGGAAACCGTAAAAAAGATCCATCGTGATCTGGGAACCACCATTATCCTTACGGAACACCGGCTGGAGGAAGTATTTCCTGCCGCCGACCGGGTGGTGGTTATGGATCAGGGAAGGATCTATGCCGTGGGGACTCCGGTGGAGATCGGGGAGACTCTTCGCAGGGACGATCATGAGATGTTCCTTGCCATGCCGGTTCCCATGCAGGTCTATGCCAAGGTGAACCGGGAGGATGAAGTCAGTCTGACCTGCCCCATCACCGTCCGTGACGGAAGACAATGGCTGGAGAAGATCTGCCGTGACAGGGGGATCGTGCCGGCCATCCACGGAAATTACTCCGGGACACCGGAAAATGAGAAAAAAAACGGCCACGGGGAACCGAAGAAGGATGAAGATATCATCCTGGACAGCAGGGAACTGTGGTTCCGCTATGATAAAAATCTTCCCGATGTGGTAAAGGGAGCTTCCTTCCGGATCCGCAGGGGCGAATTCTACTGTCTCCTGGGTGGAAACGGAACAGGCAAAAGCACGACCATGTCCCTGATCTGCCGGTTGAGAAAACCTTACCGGGGGAAGATACTGCTGGACGGAAAGGATATCCGCAGGTACAATGATACTGAACTGTTCAGGGGTTTCCTGGGTGTTCTTCCCCAGAATCCCCAGTCCCTCTTTGTAAAAAAGACGGTGGAGGAGGAGCTGTACGAGATGATCGGAGGCTCCAGAGAGAAAAAGAATGCGGAATACCATCTGGCCATGGAGAAAAAAGAAGCCGTGGAAGGGATCGCGGAGATCACGCATCTGACCGGTCTTCTCCACCGCCACCCCTACGACCTTTCCGGCGGAGAACAGCAGAGGCTGGCTCTGGCCAAGATCCTCCTTCTCCGGCCGAAATTACTGCTGCTGGACGAGCCCACCAAGGGGCTGGACGCATATTTTAAGCAGGAATTTGCCGACATCCTGAACCTCCTCAAGGGGCAGGGAGTCACCATTTTCATGATCTCCCATGATATCGAGTTCTGTGCCGCCCACGCGGACCGGTGCGGGCTTTTCTTTGACGGGAATATCGTGGTATCGGGGGAACCCCGGGAATTCTTCGCGGGAAATAACTTCTATACCACCGCCGCAAACCGTATGTCCAGAAAGTTTTTTCCGGATGTGGTAACAGGAAAGGACGTGGTCAGGTGCCTGGAGCAGTAAAGGAAAAAAGAGTG
>CAJGDH010000195.1 GCA_904502145.1 uncultured Eubacterium sp. | reverse complement strand
GGGAGGACATAGATTCCGTTGCTGCTGAGGATCCACATATCCCCCTTACTGTTCTCATAGAGATCAAAATTGTTGGTATAAGGGAAGTTGTTTATGGTGGTCACCTTGTAATCCTCAGTCATATAGGCCATGGAATTACTGGTGACGATCCAGTAAAGCTTACGTTTTGCATCATATTTGATGCGCATGACGATCCCGGAAAGAAGACCTTCATCATGGAAGATGGTCCGGGTGCCATCCTTGCCCAGGACATAGATTCCCGCGCCGTTGCTTCCGGCCAGGATATCCCCGTTAGGCGCAGAACAGACGCACAGGATCTCCTCGTTCACGATCCCGTCCTTCCGGCTGTAGTTTTTAACCACCTTATCCCCTTTGATCACGGACACACCGCCGGTATTGGCCACCGCGACGGACCCGTCCGGCAGATCACAGATCATCCGGATATGATCAGAGAAGAGACCGTCTGCCTCAGTGAACTGAACCAGCTCTCCATGGTCGTAGCGCAAAAGCCCGACTCCCCGCCAGGTGGAGATCCAGAGCCGGCCCTTCTTGTCACGGAGAATGGAGCGGATACGGCTTTCCCTGGTGAAATCCGCCAGATCCGTGATGGACATCTCAATACCCTCGGCGGTTCTAGAGGAAGTCACAGGAAGAATCGCCGTCCTGCCCTTCTTATCAACTGCAACCATACCCGTGTCCGTACCGATCAGGAGTTTATTGTCGTAGACACATGTGCAGTTAATCACAGTCTGCTCCATACCATACAGGTCAAAGAGGTCCAGAAAGCGGTTTCTCACCAGCTTCATCACACCCAGCCGGGATGAAGTAAACCAGAGATTTCCTTCATAGTCTTCCATCACATGGCTGACGGAGTTGTCCATCAGAAGATCATCCATGAGATGAAATCCCTCATCATCCAGATAACCGATCCCGTTCCGGGCTGCAACCCAGATCCTGCCATCGATCTTCTGGATATCGATCACACTGGACAGAGGGCTGACAAAGTCCATCTTCAGCTGATCCGGATTTTTCTTCAGCGGGCCGGTATAGAAATCGCTGTCCGCTGTTCCGATATAGTATTTGTCGGGATCTTCCATATCGGGAAGGATACAGGTCATCCCGGTAATGTAGTTTTCCTCATAGCTGTAATATTCGGTTACCTTCCCATCCTTTAAGACAAAATAATGGTCCTCATTGGTAATACAATGAACAGACCCGTCCGGTCCCCGGGTCAGCCTCTCAATATAGGGGTTGATGATCCTGGAATCTTCGATGGGTTTGATGGTCATATCCGGGGTCACCATGACGATACTGGTAGGGGTTCCCACATAGATGTTGCCGTCCCCGCCTTCCTCGATGTCACAGACCATGTCGGCGCCAAGCCCGTCATCCAGATCCCAATGAGTGAACTTCCCGTCTTCCATCATGGCAAGACCGCAGTCATTGGTTCCGATCCAGAGACGTTCCTTGCTGTCCACAAGAAGACTGACCACACTGCCCACACCGGAGCTGATGGAATCGATCCTCTCAAATGTATTGCCGTCATAGCGGACTAGACCGCTGAAACAGCCGATCCAGATAAAGCCGTCACTGGTCTGGGCGATGGCGTTGGCTTCGGAGGTGGGCAGACCGTTGGTATTGTCATACAATACCGCGGAATAGTTTTCTCCATTTCCAAAGGGATTAACTATGCTCCTCATATGTGCATTGCCTGCCGCCTCGGTTTCCCGGGCTGCAAACAGAAATGTGAGGAAAAGACACAGGAACAGGATCAATCCCCTGAATATTCTGTTGGACCTTTCCGGATTCTTGTTCATCATTTCCTCCATCAGCATCGTTCGTCTATTCACCCAGATATGCCTGCTGTACCCTGGGATCGTTAAGCAGGGCCTTTCCGGGACCTGCCATGGTGATCACGCCTGTCTCCATAACGTAGGCATAATCGGAAATGTCCAGGGCAACCTTGGCATTCTGCTCGATCAGCAGGATGTTTACGCCATCCTCTTTAATCTTCTGTATAACATTGAATATATCCCGGATAACCAGGGGGGCAAGACCCAGGGAAGGCTCATCCAGCATGAGAAGTTTGGGTCTTGACATGAGGGACCGGGCCACGGCCAGCATCTGCTGCTCACCACCGGAAAGGGTGGCTCCAAGCTGCCAGGTTCTCTCTGAAAGCCTGGGGAAGAGGCTGTAAACCCAATCTCTGTCCTTGGCGATCTCCGCCTTGTTTTTTCTTAAGTAGGCTCCTGCCGCGATATTCTCATCCACCGTAAGATCCGGGAAGATCCTCCTGCCCTCGGGGCAGAGGGTGATGCCGGCAGCTACGATATCCTTGGTCCTGAGATTGGTGATCTCGGTGTCATCCCAGAAGACGTGGCCGTCGGATTTGGGTACCAGGCCCATGACGGACTTCAGGGTGGTGGATTTACCGGCACCGTTGGCACCGATCAGGGAGATGATCTTGCCGTCGGGAACATCGATATCAATACCTCTGAGAGCGTGGATGCCGCCGTAATGTACATTTAAGTTTCTTATTGCCAACATTATTCATCGCCTCCCAGATATGCTTCGATGACCGCAGGATTAGCCTGGATCTCTTCCGGTGTGCCGTCGGCGATCTGGCCGCCGTAGTTGAGTACGTAGATGTGCTCACAGATTCCCATGACCACCTGCATATGATGCTCGATCATGAGGATGGACAGGTCAAATTCATCCCGGATCCGGCCGATAAATTTCATCAGATCGTCGGATTCCTGGGGGTTCATGCCGGCTGCCGGCTCATCCAGAAGCAGGATGGTGGGATGGGTAGCCAGGGCACGGGCGATCTCCAGATGCCTCTGTTTGCCGTAGGGCAGAGAGGTGGACAGGTCATCCCTGTTATCATAGAGATCCACCTTCTTCAGCAGCTCCAGAGCTTCCTCACGCATCGCCTTCTCCTCGGCCCGGGCTTTGGAGCTCCGGAAGGTAGCGCCGAAGACGGAGGCTGTGGTGTTCATATGCATGGCCACCATAACATTTTCCAGAACGGTCATCCCCTTGAAGAGGCGGATATTCTGGAAGGTACGGGCCACGCCCAATTTTGTCACTTTATCGGGAAGCATGGTGAGGGCCTTGGTGTACTTGCCCTGATTTCTCCCCTTGTAGTCATCTTTCATCTTGCCCTTGGGGAAGTTCTCGATCACTACTTCGCCGTTGATGGCGATCGATCCGTTGGTGGGTTCGTAAACCCCGGTGATACAGTTGAAGGCCGTGGTCTTTCCGGCACCGTTGGGGCCGATGAGACCGACGATCTCGTTTTTATGTACCTCAAGATTGAGGTTGTCCACGGCGACGACGCCGCCGAACTGCATGGTTACATCGGAGAGCTTAAGTACTACTTGTCTGTTGTCCATCACTGGCCCTCCTTATCAAATACTATGACATGATCTGCCACGGGAAGCGGGGTAAATAAAGGTTCTCCGGAGGCTTTTCTCTCCTCGCTGTCCTTTTTCGCCTGTCTTCCTTTGGCTCTGGCTGCCATCTTGCCTGCAATCTCTTCCCGCTTGGCTGCCCTTGCGGCCCTGCGTTTTGCCGGCCAGCCCTTGATGGCTGCCGGACGCTTCTTCCACCAGGTCACGAAGCCTTCCCAGCTGAACTCTCTGTCACCCATGATACCACGGGAGTAGAAAAGCACGATGAGCATGATCAGGATGGCGAAGACGACCTTACGGAAGCCCGGACGCATAAGCCCGGAGGAGATGCCAAGCCATTTGCCGGCGTCAAGGCCCCTCAGCCACCACTCGGAAGCCGCCGTAAAGAGGAAGGCACCGATGATGGAGCCGGTGAT
>CAJGDH010000194.1 GCA_904502145.1 uncultured Eubacterium sp. | reverse complement strand
CTGGTTGCTGAGGGCCACATTTACGGTAGTCCGGAAATGCTTATCGTCCACGGGGATAAGGAAGATGTCCTTGCCGAAGCGGTCGATGAGGACACCGGCGATCTCATTTTTACATTCCAGGGTAACAGAGGTTTCTTCGCCGCCGTACATGCCGAAGAGACTCTTGGTATAGTGGGGCATATTGAAGGCCTTGAACTGGTCCCTGCCCTGGCGCCGGTCTTCAGTGACGGAGATGTTGAGCATCTTGTCCACCCGGTAGTGCTTGATCTTCTCATCCTCGGCATCATAGCCCACCAGATAGTAATTCTCATCGTCCCACATGAGGGCCCAGGGACTCACCCGGTACCAGGAACCACCCTTTCTCAACTCCATCTCCTTGCGGATATTCCACTGGAAGTACTTGAAGAGGATCTGGCTGTCGGAGTTAATGGCCAGATGGAGCTTGTCCACGTTATAGTAGATACTCTCATTCATGGTCTTGACGCGGCCGGAGATCACCACCTGCCTTTGCAGGAGCTTCCCTTCGTACTTGCTGATGAGGGATTCCAGCTTTTTGATCAGCTCTTTTGACTTCCTGTCCGTGATAAACTTGGAGGACTGGACGGAATCCACCAGAAGCTTCAGCTCGGGAAGTTCGAATTCCCTGGCACCCAGATGGTAGAAACAGTCATGCCCGGTCTTGTCGGCGATAATATCGTACCCGAATTTTCGCAGCTCGTCGAAATCCATGTAGAGGGTCTTTCTGTTGGCATTGACCCCGCAGGCCTCCAATTTGGCAATGATCTGGGGCATGGTCAGGGAATGCTGATCATCGGTCTCCTCCGAGAATATTTTCATCAGATAGAGCATCTTCAGTTTCTGATTGAGCCCTGCTCTTTCCTTTCCGGCCATGGGAACCTCCTGTATCCGGTGAAAAACGTAAGTTGTGTAAATCTGTTTTTCATTATAACATAGAATGGAAGATATATCATAGCGTGTAATCAAACATAGAGTACGATCATAAATATGAGAAAAACATTTTATTCGGAAAAAGAAAAACGGAATTACTATCACAGGCTGTCGGACAATCAGAAGGCAGAGGCATTCACCCAGATGGTGGCGGATGCGGAGTATGCGGTATTTCTTGGCGGGGCAGGAGTATCCACGGAGAGCGGGATCCCTGATTTTCGCAGCAAGAACGGTCTGTATCGCAAGAGAAAGGGAAAATATGCCGGCTACCGGCCGGAGTATCTCCTGAGCCATGAATGCCTGAAGAAGGAACCGGAGGTATTCTTCGATTATTACCGGAAGAACATGGATGTACGGGATGCCCGGCCCAACCAGGCCCATAAGACCCTGGCCAGGCTGGAAGCTTCCGGCAGGCTTGTCGGGGTAATCACCCAGAATATAGACGGTCTTCACCAAAAGGCCGGCAGCAAAAATGTCCAGGAGATCCACGGGACTATCTGGGGAAACCACTGTATCTCCTGCAGGGAGAAATATGATGAAAACTATGTATTCGATTACCCGGAAACCGTCCCCAGATGCAGCCGTTGCGGTAAACCCGTGCGGCCGGATGTGGTGCTGTACGGGGAATTCCTGCCCCGGGAGGCCTATGAGAATGCGATCCGTATGATCGAGAAGGCAGACCTTCTGATCATCGGGGGAACTTCCCTGGAGGTAGGATCGGCTGCACAGCTGGCCCATCTCTACCACGGAAGGGACCTGGTCATCATCAATAAGGGTAAGACCAGGATGGAGGGGAAGGCCGATCTGGTCTTCCATGAAAGTATCGGTAAAGTACTGTCCAGGCTTTGAGAAAACGAGGACAAAAAAATGACCGCTACGTCGCAGCAGACGTAACGGTCATTTTTTCGTTTTATGAGGAATTTCAATATTGGGGTTTTTTCAGCCTTATAAAACTCATAACACTTTGACTAGTTCATCCCTTACCCCGTCCATGCGGGCATCCGACAGACCGAAATCCATCTCCCGGTAGGACCAGGCGGCACGGCCGATGCCGTACTTCTCAAAAGCCCCGTGGATCAGGGTGAACCAGACCAGAGCATCCTCAGGTCTGGCGCAGTCGATCACTCCGTATTCCCCGCAGTAGAGGGGGACATCGTAGCGGGCGGCGGCATTTACTGCCTCAGCCATGAACTGCTCGAAGTAAGCGGTGGTAAGTCTGGTGTCCGCAGGCCAGGTATCCAGCCCGGCGCAGGCCTCTGCGTTCTGCTCTCTGGCGGCTTTGTACATCTCGCCGAAAGTGGCGGAAACAGAGATGCGGAAGTTCTTATCCATGTCAGGCATCCAGTGGGCTGCCTGATGGGTAAAGATCAGGGGCTCATAACAGTGGAAGTTGAAGATGATCCGGTCATCATAGGGGGCGGCAATGTCTTTTACCGCCACAGCACTGTTGTGATAGTAGCCTCCCACCAGGATGTAGGTATCCGGAGCATACTGACGGATCCGGCGGATACACTCGTGGGAGATCCTGTTCCAGAGCTCCCCATATTCCTTTTCCGTGATCTCATTCAGGAGTTCAAAGGCCAGCATGTCGGCATGGCGGCCAAGACGGCGGGCGATGCGCTCCCAGAGACGGTAAAACCGCTCCTGGTAGGCCTCATTGTCAAAGAATCCGGCCTCTTTTTCGTCCGGATCGAAGGAGAAACCGGCGGTTTTGTGCAGGTCCAGGACCATGTTGAGGTCATTTGCCCGGCACCAGCCCACAACAGTCTCCAGACGCTCATAACCCCGCTCGATGGGAGCCCCTGAGGCGTCCTCCAGGAGATTATAGTCGATGGGGAGACGCACATGGTCTGCTCCCCAGGACCGGATCACCGCGAAATCTTCCTCGCGGATGAAGTTATCATAGCGTTCTTCTGTATAATCACACTGGGAGAACCAGCCTCCCAGATTGATTCCTTTCTGATATCCCTTCCAGATCTTCATGCGCTGGCCTCCTTAACCTTTGACACTTCCCGAAGTCACACCCTTGATAATGGACTTGGACAGGATGACGTAGATGATCAGTACCGGCAGGATCGACAGGAGGATGAACATGTAAACCTTGCCCATGTCGAATTTCGAATAATCGGCACTACGAAGCTGAGCGATCATGATGGGAACGGTCTTCATTTCCTCTTTATCCAGCAGCAGGGCCGGAATAAAGTAGTTATTCCAGGAGCTGACGAAGGAGAAGATCATCTGCACCGCGATGGCGGGCTTCAGGATCGGAAGTACGATGGTATTAAATGTACGGAATTCACCGGATCCGTCCACGCGGGCCGCGTCGATCAGCTCCAGGGGCAGTACGCTCTCCATATACTGCTTCATGTAGAAGAAGACGATGGGGGCGGCGATGCCGGGAACGATCAGCGGGATAAAGTTGTTGGTCAGTTTCAGTTTAGTCATCACCTGAACAAAACCGAGGGCAGAAACCTGGGCGGGGATCATCATGATGGCCATGATGAAGGTAAAGATAAATTTTCTGCCCTTAAAATCATATACATGGATTCCGTAGGCGGTCAACGCGGAAAAATAGGTGGTCAGGACCGCTGTGGAAAGGGCGATGATCAAACTGTTCAGCATACCCCGGGGGATATTGATGGAACTGTCATTCCAGGCATTCTTCAGGTTTATCAGAAAATTACCCCTGGGAAGGAGGGAAAAACCTGTAGCCAGTTCAGCATTCGAGCGGCTGGAATTGATGATCATCAGGTAAAAGAAAAACAGACAAAGTGCGCACAGGAAGATCAGGATGGCGTAAACGATCACACGCAGAACAGCCAGTCTGATCCGGCTTGCTGTATTCTCGCTCAGTCTCATAATACATTCCCCTTTCTCTCTCTGTGTTTGGCGGCGTTTTCTTTATACTGGGCGGAAAGGATCTTGTAGACGAT
>CAJGDH010000193.1 GCA_904502145.1 uncultured Eubacterium sp. | reverse complement strand
CTCACGGATCTTTACAACACAGTCATCAAGAGTTACGGCAGTCTCTGCACCGATGGAGCCTTTGGTGGTCAGTCCCATATGGGCTACCAGACAATCAGCACCTGCTTCTGCCATTTTTCTGGCCTGATCAGGATCGAATACGTAAGGACAGGTAACCATGTCGAGCTTGTGGGCCTCACGGATCATTTCCACCTCAAGGTCATAGCCCATGCCGGTCTCTTCAAGGTTTGCGCGGAAAGTTCCGTCGATCAGTCCGACTGTCGGGAAGTTCTGTACGCCGTTGAATCCCTGGTCTTTAAGCTGTTTTAAGAAAATGTCCATCACACGGAAAGGATCGGTTCCGCATACACCGGCAAGAACAGGAGTCTTCTTTACGATGGGAAGGACTTCCTGGCCCATCTCCTGAACGATCAGGTTGGCATCGCCATAGGAAAGAAGTCCCGATAAGCTTCCACGTCCTGCCATTCTGAAACGACCGGAGTTGTAGATGATGAGCATGTCAACATCCGCTTTTTCGGAACATTTTGCCGTGATACCGGTACCTGCGCCTACACCTACAAGGATCTTGCCCTGAGCGATCTGTGCCCTGAAATCATCCAAGATCTCACTTCTTGTTTTTCTTAACATGATAAATCCTCCTTTTACATTTTGATCGTTATATTATTTTGCAGAGATCAGCTCAGTCAGCCTGCGGGCGGCAGCCAGAGCGAAATCTGCATCATTGATATTGTTGTCCATTTCGATGATTTCCACATTACTGTTGTTGATCTTTTCTTTAAGGACCTTAAAGAGGGTTTCGCGTTCTTCAACACCATCGAAAGGCTGTCCCTCAGCATCGATCATGGAAACACCCTTAAGGGGAAGGAAAAGGGTCATGGGGCGGGTTGCCTCATTCCATTTCGCAGCAAGATTCTCACCGATCTTTACATTTTCAGGGACATCCGTCCTCATCAGCGTGATCAGCGGATTATGTTTATAGAGATTCCGGCCCTGATATTTTTCCGGAACGGAATCCATGGGACCACAGTTGACCATATCACAGGCACCTACGGAAACAACCTGGGGGATTTCCGCCTTAACGGCAGCGGCACATCTGTCAGGCCCTGCAGCCAGGATCCCTCCGGCAACCTGGTCACACCACTCGGTTGTTGTAAGGTCAAGAACTCCTGTGAAGAAGCCGGCTTCGATCAGTGCTTCCATCGTCTTTCCACAGGTTCCGGTCGCATGGAAAACCAGGACTTCATATCCCTGATCCTCAAGATAAGCTTTGGCCTGCTCCACACAAGGAGTTGTCACACCAAACATGGTTGCAGCGATCAGAGGTTTCTCCTCTGCCGTGTCAGGCTTAAGCTGGTCCTTGCATCCGACCATACCGGCCATGGCGAGAACTGCGTTGCGGAAAATGGTTTTGGAGATCTTGTTGAGACCGGCCACATCCACGATCGACGGCATCATGATGACATCACTGGTACCGACATAGCGTTCCACATCACCTGAAGCCATGGTGGAAACCATAAGTTTCGGAACACCGATGGGAAGGGCCTGCATGGCCGGGGTGACTAATGAAGTACCTCCGGATCCGCCTAAAGAGAGAACTCCATCGAATTTCCCTTCCTGGTAGAGTCTTGGCAGGAGGCTGAGCATTCCTTTGGAGAGAGCTTCCGTACCCAGTGCTCTGTCCTTCTTTGCGGCCACTTCATCGATATCATATCCGGCAGCTGCGGCTACTTCCTTGTTGGAAATATCCGGCTCAAAATCAGGGGCAAATACCCCCGTATGGATCATGAACGGGTGAAGGCCGAGTTCTTCGATCAGGCTCTTGATATAGGCAAACTCAGTTCCCTTGGAATCGAAGGTTCCCGCTACAGCAATAGTTTTCATTTGTGGGCTCCTTTCTGCATATACTTGCCTATTGTTCTCCTTTTTCATTGGCCGGGGAAAGAATCTCCACAATAAGAAAGAGGCAGAACAAACTTAATGTGTTAAGATTATTCTACCCCTTGGTAATTCATATAAAAATGTGATTAATCTTGTAATAGATGTGATTAAACTATCCCTTTCTTTTGTATATACAAGTATATCATGTGATTATATTAGCTGTGCTAAAGAAAACACCATTACTGTTCTTCCGAGTCTGTTTTCCTGTAAAGAGCAGGGCTGATCCCAAATGTTTTCTTGAACATTTTGGAAAACTGGGCATAGTCGGTATAGCCCACCGCTTCGGCAGCCTCCCTGCAGTTCATCTTTCCTTCACTCAGGATCTTTCTGGCCTGATTCATCCGGAAGCGGATCAGATATTCCTTAAAAGTAACGCCGGTTTCCCTTTTAAACTTTGTACTCAGGTAGGAAGCTGACAGGTGTGATACCAGAGCCAGATCGCTCAGAAGGATCTCCTGCATATAGTGCTCCTCGATGTACTTCTTTACGAATTCCACCGCATTATTCATGTCCCATTCACCGTTCACCAGGGAGGTCAGAGGGTTGTTCGGATTAAAATCTCCGTAGCTTTTGAAAGCCCTCGCCGTATTCAGAATGGCCCGCTCTGTGGGAATCCTGTCAAATGTAGAGCCGCCGATATAACCCTGGCAGGAGGTGTTCTGGTACATATACTGCATATCGATCGGTGTGTTGGCCGGTCCGGCGTAGATCATCTTGATCACCTGTGGATTGACGCTGTCAATGTGCCGGAAGATCTGGTCGGCTTTCCTCCTGGCCATGTCTAATGAGATCTGCCTTTTTGCCCCCAGGAAGCCTCCTTTGGTCAGGCCGAAATGAACACAGATAATGTCGGGCTGGGCCGAGAGCATCTTATCGGCTTCCTCAATATTCGTCACAAAGCCGATCGTAAACAGACCCATATAGTGGGCCAGACTCAACATCTCCACCTCAGAGTCAAAGGTGTTCCCGTCTTCCTCGAGTGCTTCCCGGAACTTGCCGTCGATGAGGGAGACCGTCGGATAATTTACTACCCCGGAAAACCCGTTTTTACGGATTTCTTCAAGATATTCATATTTGTGGATAAACGGATCACTGGCAAATAAACCAAACAGGATCGGTGTGTCCCGGATGATCGGAAAGAGTTCCCGAATCCCCATCTCCATAACCTGATCATTGTTGTTGCCGTAACATAGGTAGCTGTAATAGGAACTCCGCCCCATGATCCGGTACTTGCCTGCAGACAGGGCGAGGAGAAGATCAACTCCTCCCATGGATGCGTACCTGGCGGTCATACCTGACCCGACAGCGGCACCGATGATATGCCCGTTCACATGAATCTGCGCACGCAGAAGCTTCAGGATCTGTTGTCTGTCCATACAGTATCCTCCCTATAACTTCTCGACTGTTGTCATCCTGACTTCTTTGAATGCCCTATAATAACACGGGAATAAGGCCGGTGCAAGAGATATTCATTACATAAACCGCAGTACATATTACACCAGGTTCGATTGTGACTCCCTCTTCTATAAAGGGGAGAAAGTTCACTTCCGTCAGGTGGAGTCACAATCTTCACCTGATGTAGCCTGCGGCGCATCGCAGAGTTGCGCATAGGAAGATGCCTTCGGCATCGCGCAACTCGCGCGGAATCGTCGAGACGATTCCGATTAAATTTCCAAAAATGTTCAGTAACGTACAAATCTAATCATCTGATTATTGTTCCTATAAATATAAAACAATATAATCAAAACCGAACAAGATGTTCATTTAATTATATTATAAAGATTGACCGCCGGCTTGTCAATTCCCTGTCAGCTTTGTTCCGGGAGCGACGGCCGGTCAGGAATCAGGATAAGGAGTAAATTCATGACAGCAAATACCGGTGATTTTTTCAAAAGAGCAAATGATTTCCTGGCAGGGTGGCCTATGACCCTGATCGGCGGCATATTTCTCGTCGCCTCCTT
>CAJGDH010000192.1 GCA_904502145.1 uncultured Eubacterium sp. | reverse complement strand
GTCAATACCTGCTGAGCTGAAAGGATGGTTCGATGTAAATGAACAGGAAAAATACGGTTATCTTCGACCTGGACGGAACACTCCTGGATACCCTGGAGGATCTGACCAACAGCGCAAATTATACTTTGGGGAAAATGGATTACCCTCTTCGTACTTTGGATGAGATCCGCAGTTTTGTAGGAAACGGCATTGCAGTCCTTGTCCGCAGATCCGCTCCGGAAGGCACCGACGAGGCTACCCTGACCGAAATGACCCGGATCTTCAAAGAGCATTATGCCCTCCATTGCAACGACCTGACCAGGCCTTATGACGGCATCATGGAGCTGATCAGTCTGCTGCAGGAAAATGATATGAAGATGGCCATCGTCTCCAACAAGGGGGATTTTGCCGTAAAGGAACTTGCCGAAATCTATTTTAAGGGAGCCATCCCTGTTGCCATCGGCGAAAAAGAAAGTGAGGGGATCCGGAAAAAACCTGCTCCGGATACCGTGTTCAAAGCCCTGGAACTGCTGGGCAGTACCCCTCGCGACTCCGTTTATGTGGGTGATTCCGAGGTGGATGTTCTCACCGCCTCCAATGCCGGCCTTGACCTGGTCCTCTGTTCCTGGGGCTTCCGTGATGAGTCTTTCCTGAGAGCCCAGGGTGCAGGTGTTGTGATCAGTGACCCCGGCCAGCTGCCGGCAGTGATCGGAATATAGGCAGATAATTACAATAATATCTTTTATCGAATATAGAACAGGAGGCAGCAAACCATGAAACAACCCTTCGGCAATACTTCTGACGGCAAACAGGCTTTTTTATATACCCTTGTCAACGCAAAAGGAACTCAGGCATACCTCACCGATTATGGCGCGTCCCTGGTCCGTTTCATCCTCAGGGACAAAAACGGAATACCCCGGGACCTGGTATTGGGGTACGATGATGTGTCCGGTTATGAAAAAGGTGATTCTTTCATCGGAGCAACTGTAGGCCGGGTGGCAAACCGCATCGGCCAGGGAAAGTTCACCCTTGGGGGAACGACTTATGAACTGGTCAGAAATGACGGTCCCAACACCCTGCATAGCGGAAAAGATTTCTATGGAAAGCGACTCTGGGAGGTAAAGGATCTGTCGGACAACTCGATAAGCTTTGGCCTTTTCAGTCCGGACGGGGACCAGGGGTTCCCGGGAAATCTTACCATAACCGTAACCTACACCCTCACGGAGGATGACCGGCTGACCATCGACTATGAAGCGGTATCTGATGCAGACAGCCCTCTGAACCTGACTAACCACTCCTATTTTAACCTGGGCGGCCATGCCGGCGGCAGCGTCCTGTCCCAGATCGCCGTCATCCATGCCGATCAGGTTACGGAGCCGGATCAGAATCTGATACCGAACGGAAACCTTGTTTCCATAGAAGATACAGCCATGGACTTCCGGGAAGGAAAAGCACTGGGCAGGGACATCGACAAAGAGGACTATCTCCTTAAACTCGGGAACGGCTATGATCACAACTACGTCCTCTCCGGCAGCGGATACAGGGAAGCTGCATCTCTCTTCTGTCCGGAAACCGGAATCCGGATGACTGTCTTCACGGACCTGCCGGGGATGCAGGTCTATACCTCCAATTTCCTGGATCAGGAACCGGGAAAGGAAGGGGCAATCTATTCTGCCCGGGACGCAGTATGCTTTGAGACCCAATTCTTCCCGGATGCCATAAATAAAGAAAACTTCCCGGGAGGCATGATCAAAGCCGGGGAAGTGTTCAGGTCAGGAACCTGCTATGGGTTTTCCGTGCAGGATTGACTTTCTCATAGGATTACTATATGATGTGGTTATGAAGCAATTGTAACCATACAAAGTACTATTATTTGTGTTTCACAAAAAGAAAGGAATATCGAATTATGAGCTGGAAAGTATATCGCTGTGATGTTTGTGGACGGATCGTCACCACATTAGAAGACGGAGAAACTCCCATCTGCTGCAACCAGCCAATGAAACTCCTGAAGGCAGGAACGACAGACGGTGCCCGTGAAAAACACGTTCCGGTAGTTACGGTTGACGGAAACAAGGTAAAGGTTGTCGTAGGTTCCGTAGAGCATCCTATGCTGGCTGCACATTATATCACATTTATTGCCATCAACACGAAGAATGGCGGACAGATCGAGAGACTGGCTCCCGAACAGAAGCCGGAGGCAGAGTTCACACTGGAAGACGGAGACGAATTCGTATCCGCAATCGAATACTGCAACCTCCACGGACTGTGGGAAGGTAAATAATAGAAATAAGCCATCGGTTTTCCGATGGCTTTTCTGATCTATACTACTTTGTTTCTTCTTTTATCTTGTTCTCCAGGGCACGAATTCTTCTTCAACACTCAGGTCAGCCAAAAAGGACATAATGACGACGTCAACCTTCCCCTGCTCTATATCTCCAAGAAGATCCCGAAGAGAAAAAAACTGCCCAACGGCAGTTTTTTTAGTGCGCCTTCAGGGGCTCGAACCCTGGACACGCGGATTAAGAGTCCGCTGCTCTACCAACTGAGCTAAAGGCGCATGCTATGCATTTTTCACGCAAAATTGATTATATATCAATGCGATAAAAAAAGCAAGCACTATTTTAAAATTTCTTGTCTTATTATCTTCACTGTCCCGCAGTTTTTCCGGCTTCTTCTTCTGAGAGGACCGGGTAGATCATATATCTGTCGGATTCCATCTCTTCCCGGGTAACCGGAACCACATACTCCCCGAAATGGAACTCATAGGTCCCGTCGGCCTTCTCCACCAGATAGGCTTCTGCCTCATCGGAATAGAGCTGCTGCTTGTCCGGAGTATAGGATGGTACGAAGATAACAAAATATGATCCGATCATCCAGCAGAAAGCCAGTGCGTACAGAAGGCTCACTCCGACCCTTCGGCGGGATGCTGAAGCTGCCTTGTTCAGGTGATAGGTCACCCGCTGTTTCGTGGATCTTCCGCTTTCGCTGCTGACAAAGCCCATCCCGCAGATCTTTGTGGGTTCTTTGCCCGGCCTGGATTCGGAAGAGTGGCGCAGGCAATGGATCAGGGTGCTCATATAATGGACCTTCTCCATCTTATCGTAGCGATTCATGGCATATTCATCGCAGATCATCTCAATGATGTGTGACAGGTCCCTTGCAAGAATATAGATACAGGGATTCCACCAGAAAAGGATAGTGATCAGCTGGATCAGGATTTTTATCGGAAGATGGTGCCTCTTCCAGTGGGTATACTCATGGCGGAGGATATCCGACAGATTCATGACGGAGAGCTCCATCTCCGGCAGGTAGATCACCGGTCTTCTGCATCCTATGATCACCGGTCCCTTGATGAGTTCGGTCCTCCGCACGCGGATCCCGCAGCTTTCATCGATGGTATAAAGGAGGCTTTCCGCTTCCGGATCCTCCGTCGAATAACTGTACAGGGTGCGGCTGATTTTTGCGGTCCTGTACAGATAGCGGCACAACAGGATAAGGGATACCAGGAGGGAAAAGGCGATCAGGGCATATTCCGCGGGGATCTCCGTATGAAACAGATTTCTTGGGCGGATCAGCCCGGAGATCCATCCCGGATACTCGATCTTATGCAGCAAAGGGGAAAACTCCAGGGGTGTGGACAGCCGGAGAACGCACAACAGTGTACATACCGCAAAGAATCCAAGCCCTGTGCGGAGAAGGAAAGAGGTATCCTTCAGAAGGAAATGGATAAACAGGATAAAAATGCTCCCGGTGATGGTCGCCCACAGAAATATATAGAATGAATACATAGATACACACCTCCTCAGAGCCTGCAGTCCGGCTTACTCCCCTGCCTCCAGTTCGGCTTTCTTCCTCCGGATCATATCACTCAGCTCGTCGATCAGCTCCTTATCCACATCCTCCTCCAGCAAGGCTCCGAAGAGAAG
>CAJGDH010000191.1 GCA_904502145.1 uncultured Eubacterium sp. | reverse complement strand
TCGGAACTATCGATGAAGAAGTATTTGGAGCCGCCACCGACAAGTTTCTGGTTGGAACCGTCATCCGTGTTCTGAGGAACAGGCATCATACCCATTTTCTCGGAGAAGTTATACTCTTTGAGCATGGACCAATCCCAGTTTCCGCCGAACATAAAGGCGATCTCGCCTTCTGCCAGCTTCTGCTCGGACACTTCACGCTCTGCAGAGATAGCAGCATCTTTTGCATAGTTGTTCTCTTTCATCACATCGAAATAATCCATGAGTGAATTGAATTTCTCATTGCCGATGAGATCAACTTTGCCTGCATACAGATCGTCAACGAATGCGTTAACGTCTCCCTGCTCTTCATAAACCTGGGAAAGGAAGTGTCCTGCTAAGGACCAGTCTTCTTTCATGATACCTACCGGAGACTCCATGCCGCCTGCTTTTAATTCATCCAGAAGGCCTTTGAAAGCATCCAGTGTAGCATATTCTTCGGGTTTGAACTCTTTGCCTGTGATTGCTTCGATTGCCGTTGCATTGTACATAAGTCCACGTGCTTCAACACAGAAGGGGAAGCCCATGACCTTATCGTCTACAGAGATTGCGCAATCAGTGTTTGCAACCCAGTCCTGATCACTAAGGTCAACTGCATGTTCTGCTCCGAGGGAGTAGACGTCTTTTGCGTCAACCATGGAAAGTGTATAAGGATCGTTGGCTGCATATTTTGTTGCCATGTGAGCCGCTACAGTGTCATTGGAGTAATATACTTCAACCTCTACACCTTTCTCAGCGGAATACTCCTGAGCCATCTCTTCAAACTGAGATTGAATCTCGGATTTGGAATTGAAGATAGTGATGCTTACATCACCTGATGCTGCACCTGTGCTGTCCTCGGATTTGGAGCTGCTGCCGCAGGCAACCAGAGAAAGGACCATCACGCCGGCCAGGAGCATACAGAGTACTTTTTTCATTTTGTTATCCTCCTTTTCTTGTATAGTCGATCGTATGGAAACGGTTCCACAATTAGGTGAAAGAATAATACGATTTAAATAATCGTATCTTTTGCGCCTGCCCTCTGCCAGGATTCAGAGAGCAATCATATTCTTCCAAAATGAGATGATCAGTCTCAAAATGTGGAAACGGTTCCACATGCGACATAATTACTATATCATAATCAAAAAACGATGTCAATAATCATAATGTGAATAGTTAAACAATGCTTTAAGAACTTGACAAGGAAATATCCTATCTTGTAATATCTTTACAGTGGAAACGATTCCATAGAAGAGGTGTTTTATGGCGAGTATTACGGATGTGGCAAAAAAAGCAGGGGTCGGTGTAGGCACCGTATCCCGGGTCATGAGCGGTAAGGGCTATGTGTCGGACAAAACGAAGGCTAAGGTCCTGGAAGCAGTCAGAGAATTGAATTATGTGCCGAATGAGATGGCCCGCAGTCTGTCACAGAAACGCTCCAATACCATCGCCATCATCGTGCCCAATATCTCCAATTTCTTCTATTCCATCATGGTAAATGAAATAGAACACCGCCTCAGGGTCCTGGGCTACAAGACACTTCTCGGAAACAGTTTCGGGGAAAAAACAAATGAAAAGAATTACCTGGATCTCCTTGACCAGAACCTGGTAGACGGAATCATCACTGCATCCAACCTGCTGACCGAGGAAAGATATGCCAATATCAGCAAACCCGTCGTCTCCCTGGACAGTATACTGTCCCCGGATATCCCCATGGTATGTTCGGACCACACGGAAGGCGGCCGGATAGCAGCTCAGATGATGATCCGGGCAGGATGCCGGCATGTACTGCAGTTCAGGGATTCCGTTGATTCCCAGATCAAGGCCAGAGGCAAAGGCGCCAAAGTGACAGTGGCTGATTTTCCTTATGCATTACGTCACATCTCTTTTGAAAAAGAGATAAAGGAAGCAGGCATCCGGTATGATGAAGTCCCTACAAACGGAGCGGTAGGCATGGCAGAGCAGAGACATCTGGCCGAGAAAACCTTCTCCTTATATCCGGATGTGGACGGAGTCATGGCAACGGATATTATTGCCTTACAGTACGCCCATGTCGCTCTGGCCCACGGCAGAAGGATCCCGGAGGACCTCAAGGTAGTTGCCTACGACGGCACAGATCTGGTGAAGATCTTCTACCCGCCGTTGAATGCTGTCGTCCAGTCTGTTCCGGATATCGCGGAGAAGACGGTGGAACTGCTGACCAGGCAGATTAACGGCGAAAAAATAGAACAGAAAAAACATATAATCCCAATCAGCACCATAGAGAACTGGAAGACATGAACTCAGCAAATGATCCGATGAACCTGCTGGAACAGGCAAGGGCTTACGAAAATAAATATACAGAATCCTATACAGAAGAACACCCGGTGTATCATATGTCACCCCCGGTGGGATGGATGAATGACCCCAACGGGTTTTCCCTGTTCAAAGGGGACTACCATCTGTTCTTTCAATACTATCCCTACGATACTGTCTGGGGGACCATGCATTGGGGCCATGCAAAAACCTCGGATTTTATCCGTTGGGAATATCTGCCCGCTGCTCTGGCTCCGGACAGACCCTATGATAAGAACGGCTGTTTTTCAGGGGCAGCCATCGAGCTGGATGAGGGAAAGCAGCTCCTTCTTTATTCGGGCGTCACCCCGCTTAACTACAACGTGGAAGAGCCCGTTGAGGACCTTCCCCCCGAATCGGACCGTTATCAGAATCTCTGTGTTGCCATCGGTGACGGGGTCAACTATGACAAACTGGAGGCAAATCCCATGCTTCTTGCTTCCTCCGCGCCGGACCAGGGCAGCCTGGTGGATTTCAGGGATCCTAAGATCTGGAAAGAAGAAGACGGCTATTACGCCGTCGTCAGTAATCGTTCCGCAAAAACCAGCGGGGAAGTACTCCTATATAAAAGTAGTGATGGGATCCAATGGGAGTTTTGTTCGGTCCTGCTCTCCAATGACGGAAGCTTCGGAAAGATGTGGGAGTGTCCCGATCTCTTTTCCCTGAATGATAAAGATGTACTGATGATCAGTCCCATGGAGATGGAAGAACAGGGTCTGGAATAC
Organism: uncultured Eubacterium sp.; assembly: GCA_904502145.1. GTDB lineage: Bacteria > Bacillota > Clostridia > Lachnospirales > Lachnospiraceae > Anaerobutyricum. Next base: position 847 of record CAJGDH010000191.1, on the reverse strand, counting down.
CATAAAGGGCATGTCTCCATGGTGTTCATCGGGAAATATGACAGAAACAGACATGTCTTTGAGGCAGAAAAAGACCAGGCTACCGATTACGGAATTGATTTCTATTCCACCCAGAGCCTGGAGACAACAGACGGCCGGAGGATTATGATCGCCTGGATGCAGAACTGGGGAGAAAGGGATATCCGACCGGAAGGACTGCACTTTTTCGGTCAGAATACATTTCCCAGGGAATTGCAGATAAGGGATGGCAGGCTGATCCAGAATCCGGTGAGAGAGCTTGAAGGATACCGGAAGGACGAAGTGGTTTTTCGGGAAGTCGATCTGTCCTCCGAAGGGGAAGGTGAATACTTTACCCTTCCGGGCATCGAAGGAAGAGTTCTTGATATGACCATTCAGCTTTCAACAATAGATCCCGAATCCTTTGCACGGTTTGACCTTCAGCTTGCCCAGGATGATAGCCATCATCTTCTGCTTCAGTTCTATCCCCGGGAAAACATGGTCCTGGTAGACCGCAGAAATTGCGGGAAGATACAGGAAGAGGTAAATGTGGGAAGATTCTGTGTGAGAAACAGGCAGGGAAGCCTGAAGCTGCGGATACTGCTTGATAAATACAGCATTGAGCTGTTCGCCAATGACGGAGAACAGGCTGCATCCTATGTATTCTACACAGATATAGAGGCGCAGGGAATCCGTTTTCGCGGGTTAGGAGACGTGAAGATGGATATCGAAAAATATCGGATCGAAGTATAATTGATAAACAATATTGCTGATACATAATGATAAACAAAGAGGGTACAGTCGGTGATCAAGAATCGGTCACTGCTGTACCCTCTTTATTGATATACTG
>CAJGDH010000190.1 GCA_904502145.1 uncultured Eubacterium sp. | reverse complement strand
TGGCGTAAACGATCACACGCAGAACAGCCAGTCTGATCCGGCTTGCTGTATTCTCGCTCAGTCTCATAATACATTCCCCTTTCTCTCTCTGTGTTTGGCGGCGTTTTCTTTATACTGGGCGGAAAGGATCTTGTAGACGATTCCACCAAGGATAATGGTGATGATAAAGATGATCACGGAGATGGCGCCGGCCATGCCGTAGTTTTTATTCCTCAGGTATCCGTTCAGGTACATGACCATGGTTCGCGAGAGCTCATTGGGCTCACCCCGGCCGTTGGTCAATACCTGCGGAACATCGTACATCTGGATGCCGCCGATCAGGGCTGTGATCAGACAGTAGACCAGGATGGGCATCAGCAGGGGCAGGGTGACGAAGAAGAAGACCTGGACGGAATTGGCTCCGTCAATGCTGGCGGCCTCGAAGATGTCCTGGTCGATTCCCATGATCCCTGCCATCAGTACGATGGTGGTATTTCCGAACCACATGAGGAAGTTCATCAGAGCGATCATCCCCCGCACGGTGATGGTGTGGGAGAAGAAGTCAAAGGTGTTGTCCACCACTCCCCATTGTTCCAGCAGGGCCTGTATGGGACCCACACGGGAGAAGAGGGTGTAAAACAACATGGAAAATGCCGCTGCCATGATCAGGTTTGGCATGTAGATTACAGTTTTAAAGAATCCCTGTCCCTTGATATTCAGTCTGGTACTGGTAAAAAACAGGGCCAGAAGCAGGGCGATCACGAACTGGGGAAGAGCACCGATAAACCACATGATCATGGTGTTCGCAGCATATTTCAGCATACGGATGGTTCCTTCCGCCTCGGGGGTGAACAGGGCTTTGTAGTTGGCCAGTCCCACAAAATTCGGCCCGATCTGGGTCAGGCCGTCCCGGTAAGTCTCAAAGAAGCTGTTGTAGATGGTCAGAAACTGCGGGACCAGGGTAAAAATGATATAAGCGATAAAGAAGGGGGCGATGAAGATGTAGCCCCACTTGGCGTAACTGATGGATTTTTGTTTACGGTTTTTGGCCGGATGAAGTTTCTTCATCGGATCATCCTCCTTCAGGTTTCAGGATAAAAACAGAGGCAGGGGAGACCCCCTGCCTCGGCAGATCGCCGGTTGATCATTCCGGAACGTTGATATTGGCGTAAGTCTCTTTTACATAGTTGTAGAAGTTCTTCATTGCAGTGTCTTTGTCAACAGAGCCTTTGTAGTACTCCTGCAGCTTGTTCTGCAGACCTTCATTCAGAAGCTGATCGTAGTTGGTGTGGTTCTCCCACTTGATATCCTGAGCAAGCTCGGAGAAGACTTTGATGTCGTTCTGGCCGTCCAGGATGGAGGTGTTGCCGTAGCTCTCATCATTAGCATACTTCTCAACAACTGCGGTGTTGTTGGGGTACTGGTTCTCGTTCTCAACAAGCTTGGAGCATACGTCCTCGTTTACGGTGAAGGTCTCAAAAATGTCTTTCAGCATCTCGGTATTGTCGGAACCGTTTGCAGCCAGCAGCCATGTACCGCCCCAGAAGTAAGCCTGAGGTCCTTTAACGATAGCCCAGTCGCCTACACAACCGTCTTTTTCGTCCTGAGCGTTGGTCATACAGAAGTTATAGTACCATGCCGGTCCGAAGAAGCACATGGTCTTGCCGGATTTGAACATCTCGTTGGTCTTCTCTGTATCCCATACACCTGCAGTCAGGGTGTAGCCGTTCTTGATGTAATTGTCGGTCTGATCCATCCATGCGGTGATCTGATCATCAAACTGAAGGTTGTTGTTCTCGTCAACCCACGGTTTTGTGCAGTTGTTGGAGAATGCACGGAAGGTCTCGGCAAAGGAAGCGGTCATGTAGTAACCCTTGGCTTTTGCATCAGCAGCAACAGCGTCGAATTTCTCCCAGGAATCGAGCTTAGCCTGAACTTCTTCCGGAACATCTGTGCCAAGTACGTCTTTGGCGATGCTCTTACGATAGATCACGGCAGCGGGGCAGCACTGGAAGGAAACGCCCTTGCATACGCCATCATCTGTGGAAGCAGCTTTTATGGTGTAGTCATACATGGTGTCGGCATTCTGGTAGCCGAAGGATGTAATATCCTGAGTATAGTCGGAATTTACATATTTGCCGATGTAGTCAGCCTCTGCCAGGAACATGTCGATCTTCTCGTCGTCAGCGACATTCTCCTGATTCAGAAGAGCCTCATCCAGTTTCTGCTGGTATACACCGCCGTCGCTGGGGTTGATGATCCAGTTGACGGTAACGCCTTCCGGAACAGTGTAATACTTCTCGAAGAATCCCTTGAACTCTTCGTTCCAGGCATAGATGTTAAATACTTTGCCCTGCTCTGCTGCGGGAGCTGCCTGCTCTGTTGCAGCTTCCTCTTCCTTCGGCTGGCTGCTTCCGCCGCCGCCACAAGCTACGAGCCCGAAAAGCATCATCGTTGCGAGCATAACTGCTAACAATTTTTTCATGATTTGACCTCTCTTTCTTTCCCTTAATTTGATGAGTTTGTTTATAGTGTTGAAAAATATTGTTCTATATTGAATGCATCCGCATTTCAATCATGGGTTACGGTTCGCCGGGTTCCGATACCGTGCCGCCTTCAAGCAGCTGGCCCTCCACCGTGATGTGCTGAGGCAGCCAGGTATCCGGCTGTTCGATCTCTTCGATCAGGAGACGGGCCGCTTCACTGCCCATCTGTTCAGCGTTCTGCCGGTAGGTGGTAAGCTTCGGACGGAGCACCTCGGAGAGGTGGATGCCGTCGTAGCCGACAGTGCTCATCTGCTCCGGTACCTGAATACCCTGCTTCTCCAGTTCGTTCATCCCTCCGATATAGGAGAAGTCATCCGGGTAGAAGATGCAGGTGGGCGGTTCCGGCAGTTCCAGGAGTGCCCTGGTCTCAAGTCCGCTGGACTTGGGATCGTGGAAGATCCCTTCCCGGATATATTCCGGCGGGATCTGGATGCCCAGTTCCATGCAGGTCCTCTTGAAGCTGGCCAGACGTTTCTGGGTTACCGAGGTCATCTCGCCGTGGATAAAAGCGATACGGCGGTGGCCCTTGCCGTAGACGTAACGGACCAGTGTTTCCATGCCCTCCACGTTGTCGGACAGGATCGCGGTGCGGCTGTCGAAGGTATAGTCCAGGGTGACTGTGGGGATCTTGCTTTCCCCCAGGCGTATGATGGCCGGATCGTGGAAGTCCGCCGAGGCGATCACCACGCCGTCACAGCTTCTGTATCTGGTGTGCTCCAGATAATCCATGGACATGGTTCCAAGGTTCTGACTGATAAATGTAATGTCATATCCCAGTCGTTCCGCTTCCGCCTTGATGCTCTCAAAGATGCGGGAGAAGTATTCGTGGGTAAGACCGACTCCGGTGGAATCCGAGAAGATGACACCCAGATTGTAGCTTCGGCCCATCTTCAATGCCCTTGCTGCTGCATTGGGATGGTAGCCCAGCTGTCTGGCACATTCCTGGATCCGTTCTATGGTTTCCTTCTTGACATCCGGAGCGCCGTTGAGTGCCTTGCTGACGGTCGCTCGGGAGTAACCGCAGGCTTTTGCGATATCTGTGATGGTTACCATTTGGAAGGTCCCCTCCTTGAAAACTGAAACTTAATCGATTCAGTTTTTCTTGTTGTAATTATATTATAGCGGCATTTTTCTTTTCGTCAAGTGCTTTTTTTGTGTAATTTTCAAAATATTTTTTGGATAAATTTTTGTTGTATGGGCATTTTTACCTATTTATAATGCAAATGAAAACTTGCTCTTGCAATTTTGACGAGATGCAGTATAATGGGCTTAATCGATTAAGTAAACCGGAAGGTAAAGCAGATAGGAGAGGAAAAAGAATGAAATACGGATATTTTGATGATAAGGCAAAAGAATATGTGATCACACAGCCGGATACACCGTTACCCTGGATCAATTAT
>CAJGDH010000189.1 GCA_904502145.1 uncultured Eubacterium sp. | reverse complement strand
CATATTTACTCCCATATCCGTGGGGGATTTGTAGGGACTGGTCCCGGCGATCAACTCAAACATGGCATTGACCACGGGGAAGACTTCGATATCCCGGTTGTAATTGACGGTGGTGACCCCGTAGGCTTCCAGGTGGAAGGGGTCGATCATATTGACATCGTTAAGGTCTGCCGTGGCCGCTTCATAGGCCAGGTTGACCGGATGCTTAAGGGGAAGATTCCAGATGGGAAATGTCTCGAACTTGGCATAGCCGGCTTTGACCCCCCGTTTATATTCATGGTAGAGCTGGGAGAGGCAGGTTGCCATCTTTCCGCTGCCCGGACCGGGCGCGGTCATGATCACCAGGGGACGTTCCGTCTGAATGTATTCATTTCTCCCGTAACCTTCATCACTGACGATACGGGATACCTCTGCCGGATAACCGGGGATACTGTAATGAAGATAGGATTTGATCCCGAGATCCGCCAGCCGTTTGGCAAACTGCTCGGCGGAGGGTTGTTTTCCGTATTTGGTGATACAGACACTGCCCACGTAGAGGCCGAATCCCTGGAATACGTCGATCAGTCTGAGGACATCCAGGTCATAGGTGATTCCGTAATCCCCGCGGACCTTGTTGCTTTCAATATCTTCGGCGCTGATCACGATGACGATCTCTGCCTGATCTTTAAGCTGAAGCAGCATCTGGAGCTTGGAATCAGGCTGAAAGCCGGGCAGAACCCGGGAAGCATGATAATCGTCAAAGAGTTTTCCTCCGAATTCCAGATACAATTTATTATCAAAAGCCGCGATGCGCTCCCGGATATGCTCCGACTGCATCTTCAGATATTTCTCATTACTGAAACCGATCTTCATATCAATCTCCTTAAACAATGTTTTTCACCTGGATTTTTCACCGGTATTCTTCTCTCATAAAACATTCCAATTATACCATAATGGGAGCAGATGGTCAAAAAGTCTTGCGAAAAAACAGAAAAAAGACCGCGTCTCCGCAGGATCTCTGATCCCGGAAACACGGTCGGTAAACATTCATTTTTTAATCAGCGGTTCAGGGTCTCCATATACACTCTCTCCACCTCCATGATGTCGTGCATGAAATCATAGATGGTAGTGTAATTATGCCTGTTCTCCAGAAGCTTTGCATCGATCAGGACCGATACGCAGATGGCATGGTTCAGGTCGGTCGGGTTCTCCAGGATGTCGTACTCGGGGAATCCCACATCTCCGGCTGTCCTGGACAGGTTGGTGTTGGCACAGAATCCGGCCATCTCCTGCAGGAGATCTGTCTTAAGGGCTTCCTTATACAGGGTATCATCTCGGTAGAAATCCTTGGAATCCTGATCCCAGCAGGCGAAAAATTCTTCCAGATAGAACACATAGAGATTCTTCATGCAGGACATGATGTAGTGCCTGAATTCCCTGCGCTCGTCCTCACTGTCGAAGGGGCGGAAGTTGGCGCTGATATACTGTCCCAGCAGCTGCCCTTCCATGTAGCCGATATCGTAGGACTGAGGTCCGGCGAAGGTATATTCCATATCGATGACCTTCATCTCGTTCTGATCGATGAAGGTATTGGAGGTATGGTAATCACCGTGGATGAAAGTCTCCGCCTTGGAGATGTAGGCATGGCGCAGTTTCTTGCGCTCGGAGATCATCACGGGATCCATGCACAGGTTCTCTACATATTCACGGAAACGGGGATCCAGGTCACCACCGATGCTCTGAGCCGGGAATTCCTTGAACATAAATGCAAAGGAATCGAAGATATTCCTCATACCGTGATTCATGAAATGGATGGTCAGGTCACGGAAGGTTTTCGTATCCAGGTAATACTCGGACATGTAGAAATGAGTCTTGGCAAGGTATTCCGCCGCCTGTCTGGCAAATTTGGGGAAGATGATATTCTTGTTGAGGGCAAACCGCATAATGCTCATATGGGACACATCCTCGGTAACGATGACGTGGTTTTCCCTGTCACAGAAATACACCTTGGGGATATACTCCGGCACGATGGCACTTCTAAGCCTCATGGATTCATACTCCAGCTCGGCGCGGTTCAGGGGAAGATCCGAGAACTGAGCGACACGTCCCTGGGGCCTGGACTGTTTCACGATCAGCTTGTAATTTCCATCACTGACCCTGAAGACGAAATTGATATATCCGTCCCCGTCCTCCTCCATGGTGCCTTCCCCGATGGCGGAGATGACCAATGGCCTGGAGCAATCCAGGTAGGGCATCTGGCCTTTCAGATATTCAGTTATGTTATCCTTGGTCAGTAAAAACATAGCTGCCTCAACAATGGAATAAATGTTTAAAAAACTGCAGACTTATCTGCTTATATAATACTCCATCAGCCCTCCTTCCGTCAATTTTTTCAGGAGATAAATATATAGGAAACGAGGGGAAATCATTGTTCTTCCCCGGGAAGGCAAAACAAGATTCTCCACGGTTATGTCACGAATGGGATAGAATCCCCAGTTTTCCCGGGATAATTCCTGTTCTGATTGTGAAAGTTCGCTATTGATTTTTCAGGATCATCTGACGTATAATTGACCCGTGTGTGTCATGACGGGATCCTTTATGATCCGGGACACAGAAAGGACTTATACCATGGCAAATATGTTGGATGAAATAAAGAAAAGACGGACCTTCGCCATCATTTCCCACCCCGATGCGGGAAAGACCACCCTCACGGAGAAATTCCTTCTCTACGGGGGAGTGATCAACCAGGCAGGATCCGTCAAAGGAAAGGCAACGGCAAAGCATGCGGTATCCGACTGGATGGATATCGAGAAGGAGAGAGGTATCTCCGTAACCTCCTCCGTCCTCCAGTTCGAGTACGGCGGCAGGTGCATCAATATCCTGGATACACCGGGACATCAGGATTTCTCCGAGGATACCTACCGCACACTGATGGCAGCGGATTCCGCCGTCATGGTGATCGACGCCTCGAAAGGTGTGGAGGCCCAGACCAGAAAGCTCTTCAAGGTCTGTGCCATGAGACATATCCCGGTCTTCACCTTTATCAACAAGATGGACCGGGAGGCACTGGATTCCTTCGAGCTTCTGGATCAGATCGAGAAGGAGCTGGGGATCCCCACCTGCCCTGTCAACTGGCCTATCGGCTCCGGCAAACGTTTCTGCGGAGTCTACGACCGTGAGCACAGTGAGATCGAGCTTTTCTCCGGCACCATGAAGGGAACCCGGATGGGTGAGGTGGAAAAGATTTCCATCGATGATCCCGGTCTTTCAGAACATGTGGCGGAGGACCAGTATGAGCAGCTGGAGGAGGAGATTGAACTTCTGGACGGTGCCAGCGCGGAGTTTGACCAGGATCTGGTTGACCGTGGGGAACTGTCCCCGGTATTTTTCGGATCCGCCCTTATGAATTTCGGTGTGGAGACATTTCTTAAGCACTTCCTGGTCATGACCAGCACACCCCTTCCCAGAAATTCGGACATGGGTGTGGTTGATCCCATGACAGAGAAGGATTTTTCCGCCTTTGTCTTCAAGATCCAGGCGAATATGAACAAAGCCCACCGGGACAGGATCGCATTTATGAGGATCTGCACCGGTGAGTTCGATGCCGGGATGGATGCCTTCCATATCCAGGGAGGAAAGAAGGTCCGCCTGTCCCAGCCCCAGCAGATGATGGCCAGTGACAGGAAGATGATCGACAAGGCCTATGCCGGAGATATCATCGGCATCTTTGACCCCGGGATCTTCTCCATCGGTGACACCCTGTCCACCTCGGAGGAGAAATTCTCCTATGAGGGGATTCCTACTTTCGCCCCGGAGCATTTTGCCCGGGTACGTCAGGTAAACACCATGAAGAGGAAACAGTTCCTCAAAGGGGTAAACCAGATTGCCCAGGAAGGTGCCATCCAGATCTTCCAGGAGTACAATACCGGTATGGAAGAGATCATCGTAGGTGTTGTTGGTGTCCTTCAGTTTG
>CAJGDH010000188.1 GCA_904502145.1 uncultured Eubacterium sp. | reverse complement strand
GGTTACATGAAGGAAATTAAGATAATCAAAGACTGGCATGAGGCCGGATAAGCATTCACGAAATGAACTTTTTCCATCAACAGGAAGAAAGGAGGAAATCCCATGGTTATTATTGCCACTGATTCAGCTGCGGATTTTGAGTTGCAGGAACTTGAAGAGATGAACATCACCTGTCTGCCCATGTCGGTCAGTTTCGGTGATCAGGTATTTCTGGAGAACATCTCCATCACCAAAGAGGAATTCTTTGAGAAGATAGAAACCTCCCCGGACTTTCCCAAAACCTCACAGCCTTCACCGGCTATGTTTGAAGAGTTGTTTGAGAAGGCCAGGATCAATAACGATGAGATTGTATATATTCCTTTATCTTCCGGAATCTCCGGCGACTATCAGACTGCGGTCGCCGTGAAGAATACCATCGGTTATGACGGGATATACATCGTTGATTCCCTGACCTGTACAGGCGGACAGAGACTCCTGGTGGAGGAGGCTGTAAGGATGAGAGATGCCGGTGCCGACGGAAAGACCATTGCCGGGGAGATGGAGAGGCTCACGAAAAAGACGGTGATCTATACGGTCATGGATACACTGGAGTATCTCTATAAAAACGGGAGGATGTCCAACAGGAGCTATTATATTGCCAACCTGGGACACATCAAGCCGATCATGCACTGTTCCTATGACCTGTCAGGGGGAAAAGCGATCGTTATCGCCAAACCTTTCGGTATGTCCAGGGCCATGCGCTATGTGACAGATAGACTGAAGGCTGAACCTCCGGCACCGGGCCATCCCATCTATGTGATGTATTCCTATGACCGGGACAACGCCATAAAACTGGCAGAACGGATCCGGAAGGCAGGTTTTGTGATCGAAGAACGGCAGATCGTTCCCGTGGGCGCGGTGGTAGGAGCGCATGTGGGGCGAAATGCCTGTGCCATCTCCTACATTAAACAGTAAAACCATATGCTGAAAAGCGGGATGTATTGATTTCTCCATTTTTCGGTAAGCTCCAGTCCATTGTCTGTAAGTAGCAGCAATGATACAATAATTATGTAAAGTGGGTAAATGCGAAGAGATGCCCCGGATGGTGAAAAGGAGCTGCTGAAATGAACCTGACCCAGTTAAACCGGTATTGGATCAACTATCAGGAAGACAACGGAATAAATAGTCCGGTCAGGCTGGATGAGGTCAGATACGACGCATCATCAGGTGTGGAGGCATCCTTTGATCTGCTGGAGATGCTGGAAGGAAGGTATATTCTCCACCTGTCCAAGGCCTTTCACCTCTACCGGGATGAGTATGTCCATTTCATCCTGGACCATGAATTTACCCACCTGGCTGATTTTCTGGCCTACCCCTATCCGAAACCCAGTCCCGATGACTTAAAGGAGAGGACCCGCCGGGAGGAGAATATCAATACTGCCTCGGACCGGAACATTTTCGGTAAGTACGGAGAGATCAATCTTCCGGAGAAGGCCGACGGGGATAATCCCTTTAACAGTGACAGCGGGAAGAAACTTTTTGATTACATGAATACTTATTCCGAGTTTCATGCCTGCAGGGTATCCCTGGGTAATATCCTCCGCCTGCGGAGGAATCCACCGGGAACAGATGTGGATGTGGACCGGAATATCGTTCCTGCTCCCTACCGGGATATCTCCATCAAAGACATGCTGAGTGTCTGCCTGCGAAGGGCAGACCTGTCCTATCGCCAGTTCAGCATCATGATGATCCCCCAGGTCTTTGTGATCTACTTCCGTCAGATGATGTACCTGATGGGATATATCTCCCATTTCTCCAATGCCGGGGAGATGCTGGCATCCAGTCTTAAGATCATGGAGCTTGAGAGCCAGGAGAAGCAGTATCTGGACCTCCTGGAGGCGTTAAAAACTGCCGGAGTGGAAGAAATCCTGACTATTGCCAACGATATTTATAAGGATTCCTACCTGGTCTTTGTAAAGAGCTATATCCGGAACCATTACAAACCGGAGCTCTACACTGAAGAAGAGCTGGAGCAGATTACTCCGGATAATTACGAGGAGTTTGTGGAGACTCTGGCCAACCGGCAGGGAGGACGGATCTGGAGCGGGAGAGTAAGTCCCGTATTCGGTGTCAATAATATCAACCGGGCCTATGACGGTGTGGATCCCGATACCATCCGCCAGCTGGTCCGCAACGCCCGGCCCCGGGAGCAGAGATAGTTACGAAATGCCCTTTATAATTCCATATTAACCCAAAATAAGGAGAGGACGTAATGAATTTTTACGCCCTCTCCTTGAGGTTATAAAGATATAATTGCCTATAATTCGATGAGGTCACCGTCATCGGGAATCCAGATCCTGCCATGGTAGTATTCCGCGGCCTCCCTGGTGTAGAGTTCCCGTCTCTTTCCGTAGGTGCCGTCTTCCGTATGCCACAGAAGCAGGTTTTTCACCTGATTTCTTTCCGCGATCTGCGCTGCTTCTTTTACAGTCTGATGGCTGTACTGGTATGCATGGTAGAGAGGTTCTTCATCATAGAGACAGAAGGCCTCCTGCAGCAGCCAGTCTGCCTGTCTGCAATACCTTTCTCCATTGGCGCTCAAGGGTTCGTCCCCGGCAAAAACAAGTCTGGTGCCGTCTGCCCATTCCAGGTGGTAACCGTACTGTCTGGCTTTTCGGGATTCAATATCGAAAAATGTAAATGTATAATCAAGAATCTTTTTTTCTTCATGGTCGAAGACCGGGACGAAAAAGATCCTGCGATCCAGAAAATCCTGACTTCTTTTCTTCAGGATCATCCGGCATACTGCCTTCATCTTATCCAGTACTTCACTGTGACCGTACAGGAAAAAATCCCCCTCATAATCATCCAGCTCAAGATATTCCGCGATCATACGGATCACCCAGACCATTCCCAGGAAATGGTCCGTATGTTCATGGGACAAAAAAGCATGATGAAGTCTGCGCCAGTCAAGGTGCAGCCTGTCAAAGGAATGCAGGATATCCGTGCCACCGGTGCCATCGGTAAGAAACAGTTCCTTTCCGTCGTCAAGGACACAGGATGTATTCACATATTTTGAGACGTTGGCAGTTCCCGTGCCAAGTATATATAATTTCTTATCCATTGATCAATTGCAGGAGCAGCCTTGCTGCCGTAATTCCGAATTCCTTGTCATTGATATGACAATCCAGCTCTACGAGTCTGACCTTATCCCGGTGAATCTCCCTGCGGAGAGTGTCAAACAGGATGCGGTCTTCCTCGGGTCCGTGGAAGACTTTTCCCGGGGCGTCCACTGCGGAAACACCTCTGAGAGGAAGGATCAGGATCGTATCCCCTTTGGACCGGTTCAGCTTTCCGGCCAGAACCTGTCCGAGCTCCCGGTTTTCTTCCGCTGTGGTCCTCATGATCGTGACCATGGGGTTATGGGGATAAAGATTCCGGTTTCGGTAATATTCAGGTACAGTTTCCGGAGGACCGAATGTCACCATGTCCATGGCCCCGACGGATACCACCTGGGGTACATTACAGTCTGCAGCAGCTTCGCTGCGGTCAGGTCCGGCTGCCATGATCCCTCCATATAACTGGTCACACCATTCAGTGGTAGTGATGTCCAGCACACCGCTAAAAGCCCCCTGCCGGATCAGTTTTTCCATCATCCGGCCACCGTTGCCGCTGGCATGGAATACGATGACCTCGTAACCTTTCTGCTCCAGATATTCCTTTGCATAGGTCACACAGGGTGTCGTCACACCGTACATGGTTGCGGCGATGGAAGGCCTGGACGGACTTTTGTCCGGTCTCAGTTCCCGGGAACAGCCCAGAAGACCTGCCATGATCAGAACACCGCGCCGGAAAACAGTCCGGGATATGGTGTTTAATCCTGCTATATCCACGATGGACGGGATCATGATGATATCGCTGGTACCCACATAAGGCTGCACGTTGCCCCCCGCCATGGTGGAGATCATGATCTTGGGTATACCCATG
>CAJGDH010000187.1 GCA_904502145.1 uncultured Eubacterium sp. | reverse complement strand
GATGACGGCCGGAGCCTCAAAGGTATAGCAGCAGACATCCAGGGGGGAATCGGCATAATTCTGGAGTCTTGCCGCAGTAACATTGGCGATGGCCCCGCCACGGCTTTGTCCCATGATCCAGAATTTCAGCCTGCGGTTTCCGCCTCCCAGGGAGGTCATCTTATCTCTCAGTTCGATCACAGGGAACCGGGCCGCAGCCATCCGGTAGGAATAATGTTCCCCGGAGGTCACCCCTTCCCCGTTTATGGTGAAATTCTGCAGCCATGCACTCTTCTTGGAGGTTTTCTCCAGGGCGTAACTGTGTACTACAATGGCTGCCAGGGTGGTATCTTCCCCTATATTCTTGATCCCGTAGGTATAACCCATCCCCACATCATCGGCACCCAGACTGTGGCTTGTGATCCCCTGAAAACCCAGTTTTTCCAGGAACTGCACGCATCGTCCTTCCTTCTCGTCCTCCAGTGCCGAAGCCGTAAGCTGCATGGATATCAGGGCAAGAGAATCATTCTGTTCCGCTGCTGCTTCTCCCAGGAACCATGTATCATCAAAATAGAAGGAATCCTTCAGTATCTCTCCCGGCGCAGCTGTGGAGTATTCCTCCACCGTTCCGAAATGCAAAGTTCCTTCCGATTCTTCCGCACGTACCTCCCCCGGCAGGGCAGCCGCGAAAAAAACTGCCAGCAGAATGATCATGCACAGACGCATATGCAGCGATGTCTTCATCGTCCATACCTCCTTTTTACACACAACTTTTTATATTTTCACAGGAGTTATGTCTCACAAAGTATCCAGAAAGGCCCGGATGCTTCTGGACATCTCCCGGGCAAAATCGGAATTGTATTTCCTCCTGCAGAATTTCTTCATAAAATCATCGAAATCTCCGCCGGATTTCTCCCGGAACATCCCCCGGATCTCCTCGTCATCCATCTTCCGATAGGTGTTCTCCCGGACGATGTATTCCATGGGTACCCTGGCGGGCTTTTTCCTTCTGATCTGCTGTTCTGTCGGATATCCGAAGACCAGCATGGCTGCCGGATATACATACTCCGGCAGGTCGAGGATCTCTCTCTGGATCTCATAATTCTCCATGATATCCCCGATATAGCAGGAACCGATCCCGAGACTGTGCGCTGCCACCACGGCATTCTGGGCGGCGATGACCGCATCCTCCACCGCCAGGACAAAATCCCCGGCATCCGGCTTCCTCGGGCCGGCATCCGCCATCTGATAAGCCCGGTACCATTTGAGCATATCTGCACAGAAGACCAGGACCAGCCTGGCTTTGGCGATAAACGGCTGATGATCACAGGATTCCGCCAGCCGGTCTTTCTTCTCCTGGTCGGTCACGTTGATGATGGTGTACAGCTGCTGGTTGCCTGCAGTCGGCGCCATGACAGCCGCCTCCAGGATCAGCCGGGCATCTTCCCCGCTGATCTCCCTGTCCTCAAATGAACGGACGGACTTCCGGTCAAAGAGTTCCTGAATGGTATTATTCATCTTCCCTTCTCCTCTATTCCACCGTTACCGACTTGGCCAGATTTCTGGGTTTGTCCACATCCAGACCTCTTGCCACACTGATGTAGTACCCCAGCAGCTGCAGGGGGATGATGGCCAGACTTGTGGCAAAATGCTCATCGGTTTTCGGAATATAAACATTGAAATCAACCGTATCCTCTATCTCATAATGGCCGTAGCTGGTGAGACCCATGAGGTAGGCTCCCCTGCTCTTTACTTCCACCATGTTGCTCACAGTCTTCCCGTAGAGGTCCTTCTGGGTAAGCACGCCGATGACCAGGGTTCCGTCCTCGATCAGACTGATGGTCCCGTGCTTCAGTTCTCCGGCGGCATAGGCCTCACTGTGGATGTAACTGATCTCCTTCATCTTCAGGCTGCCTTCCATGCAGATGGCATAATCCAGGCCTCTGCCCACAAAGAAGACGTCCTTGGCGTTGGAGTATTTGGAGGCGAACCACTGGATCCTCTCCTTGTCTTCAAAGATCCTCTGGATCTTGGCAGGCAGCTTCTGTACTTCGGTGAGCAGACGGCGGTATTCCTCAGCCGTAATGGTCTCTCTGATCCTGGCAAATTCCACCGCCAGCAGATAGGACACCGCCAGCTGGGCGGAGTAGGCCTTGGTGGTCGCAACGGCGATCTCCGGTCCTGCCAGTGTGTATAATACCCTGTCCGCCTCCCTTGCTATGGTGGATCCCACCACATTTACGATGGCCAGGGTCTTCATCCCGCTTTCCTTGGCTGCCCGCATGGCCGCCAGGGTATCCGCCGTCTCCCCGGACTGGGAGATGACGATGGCCACTCCTTTCGGATCAAGGATCATATTCCGATAGCGGAATTCCGAGGCCAGCTCTACCCTCACCGGGATACGGGCCAGATCCTCGATCACGTACTGGGCAGCAATCCCCACATGATATGCCGATCCGCAGCCGATGATATAGATCTGGGAAATGTCTCGGATCTCCTCCGGGGTCAGGCCGGCTTCCGACAGGTCGATATGGACATTTTCCGTGTCCCCGTCACGAAGGACTGAGCCGATGGTATCTGCCACGGCTTTGGGCTGCTCGTGGATCTCCTTCATCATGAAGTGCTCGAAACCGCCTTTTTCCGCGGCCTGGGCATCCCATTTGATCTCCACCAGTTCCTTCTCAATGATATCCCCGTCCAGGTTGTAGAACTCCACCTTGCCCGGGGTAAGCCTGGCCATCTCCAGGTTGCCGATATAATAGACCTGGCGGGTATGGTTCAGGATGGCCGGGACATCGGAGGCCACGTAGGTCTCGCCGTCCTTGACCCCGATGATCATGGGGCTGTCTTTTCTGGCCACATAGATCTCCCCGGGATAATCCTTAAACATTACCGCGAGGGCATAGGATCCCCTGGTACGGACCATGGTCTTGGCCAGGGCATCGATGGGGCCTACCCCGTATTTCTTGTAGTAATAATCCACCGTTTTGATGGCTACTTCCGTGTCTGTGGCACTGTAGAAAGTGTATCCTTTACGGATCAGCTTGTCCTTCAGCTCCACATAATTCTCGATGATCCCGTTATGTACGCCGATGACGTTACCGTCCTGGGTGGTATGGGGGTGGGCGTTGGTCACGCTGGGTTCCCC
The DNA here is from genome assembly GCA_904502145.1 of uncultured Eubacterium sp. Lineage (GTDB taxonomy): Bacteria > Bacillota > Clostridia > Lachnospirales > Lachnospiraceae > Anaerobutyricum. The sequence continues at coordinate 878 of CAJGDH010000187.1, read as the reverse complement.
ATGGGTTGCCCACCGGGTATGGCCGATCCCCGTGGTTCCGATCACGGCAGCTCCCCCGTCAGTCTTCTCCGACAGGAGCTTCAGTCTTCCTTTTGCTTTTACCACTCTGGGTTCTTTCTCCCCGTCTCTGACGGCGATGCCCGCAGAATCATATCCACGGTATTCCAATCTGGAAAGGCCTTCCAGCAAAACCGGAGCAGCATTGGTCTGTTCACTTGTAAATCCTACTATTCCACACATCGATACTTCTTCTCCTTTCTCCTTGTTTTCCTTTTATTTATCGTACCATGTAATCCTGCCTCGTGCCATCACAAATTGTCCGGGAAAGCAAGAAAAAAAGGCCGCACCCGGCGTTTTTCACCGGCGCGGCCATCGTATGGTCTATTCTGTTGATCTGTTTACCGGGATATGATTTATGACAGGGTCTTGAGGATCCAGTCAACATCATCCGTGGTCTTCATCTTCTCAAGGACTTCCGCGTCATCCAGACATCCGGCAATCTTGCCGAGCAGGTCCAGATGCTCATCACCGATTCCTGCGATACCGAAGACAAGCTGAGCCTTCTCATCACCGAAATCCACACCTTCCGGATACTGGAGCATGGTGATGGCGGTCTTCTTAACGGTTCCTTTGGCCTGGGCAGTTCCATGAGGAATGGCGATACCCATACCCATGTAGGTGCTTACCAGACGTTCTCTTTCCAGCATGGCGTCGATATATTCCGGCTCTACGGCACCTCTCTCCACCAGGAGTTCTCCGGCTCTGCGGATCGCTTCTTCCTTGCTGACGGAAGGCTGGTTTAATTTAATGCTGTCTTTGACGATCACATCTTTTTTCACTGCAGAGTCGATCATGTCCTGTACCGGGTCTTCCACAGG
>CAJGDH010000186.1 GCA_904502145.1 uncultured Eubacterium sp. | reverse complement strand
CTGAAGGATACCCTGGGGATCGGACAGCTGGCAGCGGAGCTGATCCTGATCGATCCCAAGGTCAGGCATCTGAAGGAAAATGACTTGAAGATCAAAGAATTCTGTGAAAAACTCAATGCCCTGTAGGCAAAAGATGAAGGAAAAACCGATGAATATACAGATATTTGGCACAAAGAAAAATGCGGATACCCGCAAGGCAGAACGCTTTTTTAAAGAGCGTGGCATCCGTTTTCAATCCATAGACTTAAAACAGAAAGGGCTGAGCAAAGGAGAATTCCAGAGTGTCAGCCAGGCAGTGGGAGGACTTGATGAGATGATCGATCCAGCCTGCAAGGATAAGGACCTCCTTGCCCTGATCAAATATATCGCTTCGGAGGATAAACTGCAGAAGGTGCTGGAGAATCAGACCGTCCTTAAGCAGCCCATCGTCCGCAATGGCAGACAGGCGACAGTCGGTTATCAGCCGGATGTATGGAAGAAGTGGGAGTAAGCAGATATCATCCGAATGTATGGAAAAATGAAAGTAAGCAGACACCACCAGGTAAAGGAGCGGGAATGAGTACTGAAGGAAAAAGCAAAGTTGCTGTTGTTACCGGCGGCGCGAACGGAATAGGAAAGTGTATCGCAGATGAGTTCCGCAAACAGGGTGTTGACGTTTATGTCATCGATCTCGCGAAGGGAGACCACTTTGTGGGGGACATCTCTGATAAAAGTGTTCTCGAAACATTTGCGGAGAAAGTGATCACTGAGAGCGGCGGGGTAGATTACCTGATCAACAATGCTTTGCCCCTGATGAAGGGGATCGAGGACTGTTCTTACGAAGACTTCCAGTATGCCCTGTCCGTGGGCGTGACCGCGCCTTTCTACCTGACAAAACTCTTCCTTCCCTTTTTCAGGGAGGGAGCCTCCATCGTCAATATCTCCTCCTCCCGGGACCGGATGAGTCAGCCTCAGACGGAAAGCTACACTGCGGCAAAAGGCGGGATCGCCGCACTGACCCATGCCCTGGCGGTAAGCCTTGCAGGGAAGGTGCGGGTGAATTCTGTCTCCCCGGGGTGGATCGATACGGATTATACCGAGTATGAAGGGGCGGATGCGGTCCAGCATCCCGTCGGACGTGTGGGAAACCCTATGGATATCGCGAACATGGTCCTCTATCTGTGCTCGGACAAGGCCGGATTCATTACCGGCGAGAATATCTGCATAGACGGAGGCATGACAAAGCTGATGATCTATCACGAAGATAACGGGTGGGAGTATAAAGGATGAAACAGATAAAAAGACTATTACCGATCATGCTGCTGGCATTAATCATGGCCGGCTGCGGCAGCACTCCTTCCGGAGCGGACATGAAGGAAGATTCCTTCAACCAGATCACCATGGATGAGGCCAAGGAAATGATGGATGATGACGGCGTTGTCATCGTCGATGTCCGCAGGCAGGATGAATAAGATTTCGGTCATATCCCCAATGCCATCTGCATCCCCAATGAGACTATCAGGGACACTCAGCCTGCGGAACTGCCCGACCTGGACCAGGTCATCCTGGTCTACTGCAGGAGCGGAAGACGCAGTAAAGATGCTTCGCAGAAGCTCTACAACATGGGTTACACCAATATCTATGAGTTTGGCGGTATCCTCGACTGGGACGGAGAGATCGTGGAAGAAGCAGACCCGCGGGATGATGATTTCGATGATGTGGAAGAGACAGACACGGAAGTGGAGATTGAGGAGGACGAGGATCCGACCACAGAGAGTAAGGGAACTTCCAACGGGTCAGCAGGGGGAAAACTACCTTCCGGAAGCGGGAAAAGCAGTTATACCACCAGGAAAAAGACATCCACTTCCTCCACCACGGAATTCGATCCCGATGACCATGATATCGAAGGATATTATGAGGATAACCGGGATGAATTCGATGACATCGACGATGCTTATGATGCATTTGAGGACGATGAAGACGCCTGGGATGACTATTAAAGATGACGATTACATAAAAGCAGGTGATAAAGATGGATTTATTATGCACGACCTGTGCTTATTATGCATATGACGAAGATTATGAGGAGTATGTCTGTGACTGCCAGTTGGACGAGGATGATTATTACCGGATCATGCAGGGCAACTATAAGAGTTGTCCTTATTACCGTAACGGGGATGAATACATGGTCGTCAGGAAACAGATCTAGTTCGCGGATATCTTGCAAAGACAGGTGGGATCATGAAGGAAATCACACGTAAACATCTTAATTTTTACGGTTCCGTCCAGGGAGTGGGATTCCGCTACCGTGCCAGACATGCGGCGGATATGCTGGGCGTGACCGGCTGGGTAAGAAATGAATACGACGGTTCCGTCACCATGGAGATCCAGGGGACGGAGGAAGAGATAGACCAGGTGGTGGCCATGATCAATCAGGGGAGATATGTCCGGATCGATTATCTGGATGTAAAGAGGATTCCCCTGGTGGTGGATGAGACCGGGTTCAAAACGAGGAGATAGCTATGCTTAATACCAGAAAAGCAACGACCAAAGATATCAATGATCTGATCCGTCTCCGGAAATGTCAGCTGCAGGATGAGGGGCAGGAGCCGGATACGGATATTGATGACAGCCTCAGACATTTCTTCTATGAGAAAATGATCGGAAATGAACTGATCGAGTGGGTGGCAGAGGAAGAGGACGGCAGGCTGGTCGCTTCTGCCGCCATATTGTTTATGGATTTTCCCCCTTCTTTTGTGCATCCTGCCGCCGGAAAGACAGGCTATATCACCAACGTGTATACGGAGGATGCCTACCGGGGTCAGGGGATAGCCGGCATGCTTCTCCGGCAGCTGGAGAAGGAAGCCCGCAGAAAAGGAATTAAACGGTTAATGCTCCATGCATCAAAGATGGGCATCAGAGCCTACGAAAAGTCCGGGTATGCAGAGACGGACAGGGTGATGGAGAAGAAGATTGACTAAGGAAGATTGAATAAAGAAGATTGACCAGGATGAAGAAAGCAAAAATTGCCGGGATCCGTACCGGAGGCCAGACCGGCGCAGACCGGGCCGCCATGGATGTTGCAAGAGAATATGGGATTCCCTTATGCGGCTGGTGCCCCAAAGGTGGCTGGGCGGAGGATTATCCGGAAGCCCCGGGCCTGCTGAATGATTATCCGGAACTGACCGAGACCCCTTCAGCCGGGACAGCACAGAGGACTATGTGGAATATGCGGGATGCGGACGCCATCCTGACCGTGATCCCGGAGGATTCCGCCGAATCAGAAGGAACGGATGTGGGGCTGAAGACCGGACAGGAGTTAGGTAAACCCATGATCACGGTTTCAGGCAGAAAAGATCTGCCGGAGATCATCCGCTGGCTTCAGGACCTGCCGGATGGATTGTGTTTATGTGTGGGCGGCCCAAGGGCCAGTGAGTGCGGATCTGCCTATGAAGTGACCAGGGAGATCCTGGTGGGGCTGATCGAAGCATTTTCGTAAAGGAGAGATTGTCATGAGCAGAAGCGGTCATTCCGAAACAAGACCGATCAATATCTATTCTCTTTCCCGTATTCATGAGGAATACCCCTTCAACATAGTGGAAAGGCACAGCGCACATAAGCGTGATCTGCAGCGGACGAAGGTACATGAGATCGAGTCTCTCCGCACCCTTGTCGATGCCCTGATCACGGCCGGTGTAACCCTGGAAGAATGTGACGGTTTCTTCTTTTCCTTTGATATTCCACAGATCGGAAAAGAGTTTGATCTGCTGAAATTCACGGAGAAAATATGTCTGAATATCGAACTGAAATCCACCCATGTCTCGGAGGAACAGATCCTGAATCAGTTGCTGAAGAACCGGCATTATCTGTCCCATCTGGGAAAGAGACTTATGCTTTGCACCGTGGTCACGGATTCCCTGTCCTGCTACAAGCTGTCTCTTAATGACGAGTTGGTCAAAGTGGATTTCAGTGAGATCGTTTCCGCCGTCCACAGGGTGAAAACAGGCTACATCGAAGGGATCGATAATCTCTTCAGAGCTT
>CAJGDH010000185.1 GCA_904502145.1 uncultured Eubacterium sp. | reverse complement strand
CTCACGGTGAAGGAAATCCAGGGGTTCCAACAGATCGAAGTAGGATGCCAGGCAGTCAAATGAGAAGTCGTCCTCCTCAGTCTGACCGTACTCCTTTACTGCCGCGGTGCTGGCAAGGATACGTGCGATCTCCAGGAGTTCCTTGGCAGTGAGGGTGGATTCGATCTCCAGGAGACGGAGATGGGGGTAGATATCCATCAGTCCCTGGAAAGACAGAAAACCTTTCCGGTAGAGGCGGGCAAGGGCATCCCTGGTCTCCTCCTGGGCTTTGATCACTTCCTGGTGATCCGGTGAGGGAAGAAGGTCCCTGCACATTTTCTTACCCATCGGTGAAGAGGCATAGCTCTCCAGCCTGTCGATGATTTTGTCATATTCCAATGTTTTTAATGCTTTTTCGTTCATGATTATCTTTCTTTCAGTATTTTATTCGGAACCCCTTCTCTTCCAGAGCCCTGAGGGGCGGAATGTCGAAGATGTCCAGAGATCTGACCCGGACGAACCGGTTTCCTTTACTGACCTTTTCTATATACATGTCAACTCTGTGAGGGGCACCCTGGATCTCCATCTCAACGGTGCCGTCGTAATTGTTCTGGATCCAGCCGGTCACCTTGCATTCCGTGGCAATGGAATGGCAGATATACCGGAATCCTACACCCTGGACCCTGCCGTGGGCGATGATGTGCTTTCGTACCATTCTGTGCTCCCTCCTTTCTCAATTCATGTTAAATTGTACTGATATTCAGGCTTTTGTCAAGAAGCCCGAAGGGGGGAAAGTTCCCTCTATTTACCCATTGTATTCAAAAGAGAATGATAGTATAATTTTTCTGTATCTTATGGGGAAAAATCCCCCGGCAGGCTTTATGGTCCTGCCTTAGAAAGGAAAGAATATGCGTTATATCGGCGAACTGAGAGAGGGAGACAATGTCGGCGACATCTACCTTTGCAAGCAGAAAAACATCGCGAAGACAAAGGCGGGAAAGACTTACTACTCCATGATCCTCCAGGACAAGACCGGAATGATCGATACAAAGATCTGGGAACTCAACAACGGGATTGACAACTTTGAACAGATGGACTATGTGCGGGTGGACGGAAATGTGACCAGCTTCCAGGGAAACCTGCAGCTTAATGTCCGCCGCCTCCGCAGGGCCAAGGAAGGGGAATATCTCCCGGAAGACTACATCCCCTGCAGCAGCAAAAGCATTGACGGGATGTTCAAGGAACTGAGCAATTATGTGAATAAAACACAGAATATCTACCTGAGGCAGCTTCTGGTGGCTATCTTCGGAGACAAGGAATTTGCCGCCAGGTTCAAAAAACATTCCGCAGCCAAGCGAGTTCATCACGGCTTCATGGGGGGACTTCTTGAACATACCCTCAGTGTGACCAAGCTCTGTGATTTTTATTGCAGCATGTATCCGGACCTGAACCGGGACCTTCTGATCACGGCGGCCCTCTGCCACGATATCGGTAAGATTCAGGAACTGTCCGACTTCCCGGAAAATGATTATACCGACGGAGGACAGCTGATCGGCCATATCGTTATCGGGACCATGATGATCCATGAGAAGATACAGAAGATCAACGGTTTTCCGGATAAGCTGGCCAGGGAACTGGAACACTGCATCCTGTCCCACCACGGAGAGCTGGAGTTCGGATCTCCCAAGAAACCGGCGTTGATGGAGGCTGTTGCCCTCAATTTCGCGGATAATACAGACGCCAAGCTGGAATCCTTCAAGGAAGCCCTGGAGGAGGAGAACGGACAGACCGGAGAGTGGAAGGGTTTTAATAGGCTCTTTGACAGCAATATCCGTCCCACGGGAAAATACGGACCAAAAAGACAGGGATAAAAACCGATGACAGATTTTAGGAAGAATCAGGAGATCGTCCTGACAATAGAAGATTTTACAAAAGAAGGGGAAGGCCTTGGAAAAGTTCAGGGCTTTCCTTTCTTTGTCAAAGATACGGTGATCGGAGACAAGATCACCGCTGCAGTGACAAAACTGAAGAAAAACTATGGCTATGCCAGACTGACATCCATCCTGGAAGCTTCCCCGGACAGGGTCCAGCCTCCCTGCCCTGTAGCCCGCCAGTGCGGCGGTTGCAGGATCCAGCAGCTCTCCTATGAGAAGCAGAAGGAATTCAAATGGAAACAGGTGGCAGGCTGCCTGAAAAGGATCGGCGGGTTCGAAGAGATCGAAGAGAAGATGGAGCCCATCCTGGCCATGGAGAAACCCTGGCATTACCGGAATAAAGCACAGTTTCCCATCGGCCACGATAAGGAGGGGAGACCTGTTGCCGGATTCTATGCCGGCCGCACCCACACCATCATCCCCAATACGAATTGCCTGATCCAGGACCAATGCAATGAAAGGATCCTGGAAACTATCCTGGCCTATATGGAAAAATACGGCATCTCTTCCTACGACGAGAAGACCCACAGGGGCCTGATCCGCCACGTCCTCACCAGAAAAGGATTTACTACCGGCCAGATCATGGTCTGTCTTGTGGTAAACGGACAGGCAGAGGGACTGAAAGGGCTGTCCGACCTTGTGGAGGGTCTGCGGAAGATCCAGGGGATGACCAGTATCATCGTCAACACCAATACCGAAAAGACCAACAGGATACTTGGCCCGGCCTGCAGGACCATTTGGGGCGAAGATTATATAGAGGACTATATCGGGGAGATCCGTTACCGGATCGGTCCCTTGTCCTTCTACCAGGTAAACCCTGTACAGACCAGGGTCCTGTATACCAAGGCTCTTGACTATGCCGACCTTCGCGGGGATGAGACCGTCTGGGATATGTACTGTGGGATCGGCACCATCTCCCTCTTCCTGGCAGGGAAGGCGAAACAGGTTTACGGGGTGGAGATCGTGAAAGAGGCCATCGATGATGCCAGGATCAATGCTGCCATCAATGGAATCGACAATGTGGAATTCTTTGTGGGAAAAGCGGAGGAGATCGTTCCGGCCCACAGGGAGCGTACCGGGATCAATGCGGATGTGGTTGTGGTGGATCCCCCCAGAAAAGGCTGTGATGAAAAGCTCCTGGATACCATTGGCCTGATGAATCCGGAGAAGATCGTTTATGTAAGCTGTGACCCTGCCACACTGGCCCGGGACTGCCGTGTGCTTGCAGGGAAAGGGTACGAGATCCGTAAAGTGGCGGTGGTCGACCAGTTCGCCCATTCGGTTCATGTGGAATCAGTTGTGAAACTCACTCGAACCGGGTTGTGACTATAGAAATACCGGTAGCGGATTGACAAAGCGAAGTTTGTGAGGACATGTTACAATGATTAATACAGCGAGGCTCAGCAGCCATTATGAAATACGTGCTTTGACTGATTCTGATGTAGACGACATCCTCGATCTTTGTCAACATAATACATTGTTTTATGAATATACAGAAGCCAGGCCCACCAGAGAAGAAATACTGAACGACATGAGAATTACACCTCCGGGAATTGGAATGTCAGATAAATATTTCATTGGCTTCTTCGAAGGGCAGGAGCTTGTTGCTGTCATGGATTTGATCGATGGTTATCCGAAACAGGAAAACGCTTATATAGGATTCTTCATGATGAATCAGGAGTATCAGGGGAAAACTATCGGATCGGCAATTATCGGTGAAACAGCAGACTATCTGAGGGAGATCGGCAAAACAGCGATACGGCTTGCAATTGATAAAGGGAATCCGCAGTCTGCTCATTTCTGGAAGAAAAATGGGTTTAGCGTAATCTCTGAAGCGGATGTAAACGGATGGCCGAAATTAATAGCTGAGAAATTACTACAGAGAAAGAATACAAACAACTGAAAAAAGCTTTTTTTGAGAAGGAAAAGAATCTGTCAGAAATACGCAATCTCTTTGGAGATGGCAGATAAAGTGAGAATGGACATGAGATCAGGTATGGACATGAGATCAAGTAAAGAGGATACCGGAAAGGGCTTTAAATTTGAAAAACAAAAAAGGAAAACAATTAAATGACTACAAAAAGAGAAGTATGGGTTGATTACATAAAAGCCATTGCATGCTTTCTTGTGCTTTCGG
>CAJGDH010000184.1 GCA_904502145.1 uncultured Eubacterium sp. | reverse complement strand
CGGCCTGATATACGGTCCGTACATCTTCGGTGGATTTTACCCCGCTTTCCGCCACATACAGAATATCCTCCGGTATCATCTCCCGGAGACGGACCACATTCATAAAGTCCACGGAAAAGTCCTTCAGATTCCGGTTGTTTACACCGATGATCCGCGCTCCCGCACTGACCGCCGAGCCGATCTCCTTCTCATCATGGGCTTCCGTCAACGCCGCCAGCCCCAGGTCCTCGCAGATACCGAGATATTTTGACAGGGTTTCCGTATCCAGGATAGAACAGATCAGAAGGGCACAGTCCGCTCCCAGGCATCTTGCCTGATAGATCTGGTATTCATCCACGATAAAATCTTTCCGGAGCATAGGTGTCCGGATACTCTCCCGGATGTCCCGAAAGACCTCATCAGATCCAAGGAACCACCGGGGTTCCGTAAGGACAGAGACCGCATCCGCACCGGCCGCCTGATACTCCAGGGCGATCTTCCGGTAATCAAACACCGGATCAATGATCCCTTTTGAGGGGGAGGCTTTCTTCACCTCACAGATAAACCGCATCCCCGGTTCCGCCAGGGCTTCATAAAAAACCCTGCCCCTGCCGGGGCCAAGGGCAATTGCCCGTTCCTTTATCTCCCCGAGGGAGATGATCTCCTTCTCTTTTGCCACCCTTTCTCCGGAGGCTTGTGCTATCGTATCCAGTATCGTCATGATCTATTCCTCCGGACGATTGCTGACTTCTATAAACTTCTCCAGGGTCTCCATGGCTTTCCCGGAATCGATCAGCTCTGCCGCAAGGGCAATGCCTTCTTTCATACTGTCAGCCTTGCCGCCGATGTAAAGAGCAGCCCCGGCATTCATCAGGGTCGCGTCTCTCTTGGGTCCTTTCTCGCCCCTGAGGATCGCCCGCAGGATCTCCGCGTTCTCCTCCGGGGATCCCCCCTTTAAGTCTTCCTTGCTGCAGCGGGTAAACCCGAACATTTCCGGAGTGATCACGGAGGTCCTGTACCAGCCGTCCTTGATCTCGCAGATGGTGGTGGGTGAGCTCATGGAGATCTCATCCAGCTTATCCTGTCCGTAGACCACCATTCCTCTTTTCACCCCCAAGCTCACCAGAACACGGGCCAGGGGCTCTGCCAGATAGTCATCGTAGACACCCAGGATCTGCATGACCGGCATACCCGGATTGGTCAGGGGACCCAGGATATTGAAAACCGTGCGGAAGCCCAGCTCTCTCCGGATGGCACCCACATATTTCATGGAAGTATGATACTGCTGGGCAAAGAAGAAACACATGCCCACTTCCCGCAGCAGCTCGATACATCTGGCAGGACTTTGCCGGATATTCACTCCCAGGGCTTCCAGGCAGTCCGCGGTCCCGCACTGGGAAGAAGCCGCCCGGTTCCCGTGTTTTCCCACCTTCATTCCTCCGGCAGCCGCCACGATGGCGGATGTGGTGGAGATATTGAAGCTGTGAGCATTGTCTCCTCCCGTCCCTACGATCTCGAAAAGATCCATTCCGGTCTCCACCTTTGTGGCGTGGGCACGCATGGCAGCGGCACAGCCGGCGATCTCATCGGTGGTTTCCGCTCTGGCGCTCTTGGTGGACAGAGCCGCCAGAAATGCCGCATTCTGCGTGGCCGTGGTCTCCCCGCTCATGATCTCATTCATGACCGTATACGCCTCGTCATAAGTCAGATCCTCTTTGCTCACAATCTTCACAATCGCCTCTTTGATCATTTTCATACCTCCTTCAAAAAAATCCTCCGACGCTCTGCCAGAGGATTTTCATATACGATAAAAAAGTCCCTGGCAGAATGATAGTTTCTGCCAAGGACGAATAGATGCAAACACATGACACTATCCGCGGTGCCACCTTGATTTCACGGGTTGAACCGTGCACTTAGCGGGATACTTTCATATCCCCGGCAATTAACGTCTGCCTGCAACGTCGCCGGATACTCGGAGACTGCCGTCTCCTTTGTCCGCGCCCTCAGAAGCCCATTCAGCGGGATATCTCATACTGCGATCGCACCACCCGCAGCTCTCTGTAATGACAGGGAAGCCGCCTACTTACTCTTCCTCAACGGTTTATTTTTAAATTGTTAATACGCTAACATATATAACCCGGCTTGTCAATGATACTGTCATAAACCATGCGCTAGCTGTAACGAAAGCAAAGAAGGCAGGCTTTCCGATTCGGATGCCATCGGTCAGCCTGCCTTCGCGGTAAATGTTATATGATTTTTCCTGCTAACTTTTCTTTGTCATGGCAACCACCTTAAGGATCAGCTCCAGTACCCTGAAGTAGATGTAGATGATGGTGTATGCCAGCCCGAAGGCAGCCATCCATTCAAACCGGGCGGAGATGCCTCTCTCGATACACTCTTCGATCACGGAGAAATCCACAAGAAGGAAGAGGCAGGCAACAATGAGGTAAACAAGGGATAAACCGATGCTGATCAGGGGGTTGCCCATGAAGGTTAAAATGGGGTCGATAAAAGCTCTGGTAAAGGGGATCATGTAAAGGACCGTTGTGAGTAAGCTGCAGAGGATCATGGTGATAAACACCGTGGTGACCACAGCCCTGAATTTATGTCCGACCTTTACGATCCTTTTTGCATAGAGGAAAAGCATGGCGCTGACCACCAGGATGGTGATCACAAGTGCCGCAACGCTGATCCACTGATACTGAGGGGTAAGCATACCGGTCAGGAAGCCGATGGTGTATCCTTCACAGAGAGCATAAAATGTACCGACAACCGGGATGGCTGAACGGAGGAACCATGCGAAGAGGGGGGCAAGGACGGAAACCACGAGAGCCGTACCGGCCACGGCGACTTCTGTCACAAACATATTCAGGTGAAAGATTTCATTTATGTTATACACAAGTTCCGGATTTCCCGTTCTTCCCAGAACCATGTGAAGAACGAAAAACGCTGCGAAGCCCGCCACTGCCATCAGAAGGAAGAAAGCGGTCTTGGTCGCCACTCCCTTGTAGGTAGCTGTTTCCGCGTTTGTTGCTGTACCTGCTTTATCATACATTTTTTTGATGATGGGGTTACATCCGAATCCGAAATTGTTTTTTGTTGTTGTTGTCATTTTTTTCTCTCCTTTCGACGTTCATCTTTATTTTCTGACGTCAGTATACTTTACCCAATGTCACAGAACCGTCACATGGAAAACATTTTCCGGAGATATTTTTTCGGAGGATTTTCTGAGGATAAGAAAACTGTGCTATACTATGGAGGAAGTAAATGTAATGAAAAAAACTGACTTTACTGACAGAGGAATCTCTTTATGAAAAAATACGGAAAAGCAGCCAGACAGGCATTCATAAAGTCACTTCCGGTCATGGCCGGATATATCGTTCTGGGGATCGGCTTCGGGATCCTCCTGCGCAATGCAGGTTACGGCGTCGCCTGGGCGCTGGCGATGAGCATATTCATCTATGCGGGATCCATGCAATATGTCGGCGTGAGCCTGCTCACCGGAGGTGCATCTGTCATTTCCACGATCCTCACGACGGTCATGGTAAATGCACGTCATCTTTTTTACAGCATCTCCATGATCGATAAGTACAAGGGTTCCGGCAAATACAAGCCCTATATGATCTTTGCCCTTACAGACGAGACCTATTCCCTCGTCTGTGACGGAAAGGTGCCGGAGGAAGAGACCGCTGCCTTCTACCGGTTCATGCTTTCTATGTTCAATCACAGCTACTGGGTCCTCGGCAGTCTGCTGGGCAGCCTTCTTGGCGCGGTACTGCCCTTCTCCACTGCGGGGATCGAATTCTCCATGACGGCTTTGTTCGTGGCGGCCTTCACACAGCAATGGATCGAGACACATGACCACATTCCCGCCCTGACGGGATTACTTTGTACACTCCTGTGCCTTATTCTCTTTGGCCGGGACCGGTTCCTGATACCCGCCATGCTGCTGATCACCCTGGTCCTGACACTTCTGCCCCGGAGAAAGGCGGTGAAACCATGAGATCCGTTATCCTAGTCGCCGCTATGGCACTTGTCACCATGGGGCTTCGATTCCTTCCTTTTCTGGTGTTCCGTAAAGAGACTCCGCCCTATATCGAGTACCTTGG
>CAJGDH010000183.1 GCA_904502145.1 uncultured Eubacterium sp. | reverse complement strand
TATGTACTTCGTCGTTGCCTACGCGTACTCGGGACTTTCACCCGTTAGAGCGCGCCCATGGCGCGCAAACAAGAAAAAGGCTGGCGCATAAGCGTCAGCCTAATCCTCCATATTCATGTAATACTCAATATTATAAATTCAGCATCTAGATTAATTTTTATTTGATTAGATTGCCGGCCAGATTGCGTTCACAACGAATGTCATGATGAAGATAGCGAATGCCGGGTTATCAATATGGGAATCTGTACCACAGTTGATTGTGTTACCTTCGATATCGCCAAGGATACCTGCGATTGTACCACAGATCACACCACAGATCAGACATACGAATGCGTTCTGTGTATGAGCGTAGGACTGAACAGCAGCTTCAGCAGCGATGATCCAGATGTGGTGATGTCCTGCGTAAGCATGTCCCATACAAGCAAATAATAAACCAACAGCAGCTAAACCGAAGATAAGTACATGGTATAAACCAGCGAATGCTTCGTTAACGCCTGTGGAAGCAGCCCAAGCATAGATACCAGCTACAACTAAGGAGTAGCAAAGGCTCATAACTACAACGTTTGTGAAAGCTTTGCCTTCAGAGATAACTCTGTCGGAAGTTTTTAACTTACCGCCGAATACGAGACGAACAAGGATAGCGGAGCAGAATACTGTGATTCCGGGGCCGTCTGTTACTAATCTCGGGGAGATTGTTCCAGCGAAAAGATTATCAATTACGAATGTCTTGAATAAGAAACCGATGATACCGAATACACCACCGACTAATAATACGTCCGGCTCATTTAAGCCTACGAGAGGTGTAACGATGTCAGCACCGTTCTCAAGAACGCCTTTTTTCTTTGCATATGCAGCACCTGCAACAGCGCCTGCGAAAGAAATATGCGGTCCGAAGAAAGAACCGAATGCCATGTAGTTTACAAGAACACCAGAAGCGTCAGCTGCGCCGCACATACCTGCAACAGCGCCGATAATGGATAAAATACCAGTGAAAATAAATGCTGGTACACCACCGATAGCTGCAGCAAATGCGCCACCGCCAAAAGCAGTAATAAGTGCAAGAATACTCATAATATTTCCTCCTCCTTATAATATTGAAAATAAGTATTACACTACGTGTTACTGATAATATAACATGGTTTATCCCTATTGTCTTTTCACATTATTGGTATTTTGTAAAAATTCTTTCGTAAATCTTACAATTTTTTTCGCTTTCTCAGAAAATGATCATTTGTGCTTCTATACTTTTTGTAGAGAAAGTATTACATTTTTATGAAAATTATTATACAAATTGCCAATAATTACCCCTGTTCTGTCACATTTTCTTTCTGAATTCTTACAAAAGGCAAATAATTACAGATAAGAAACTCAAAATTCTCTTCAAATCTGTCCGGATCCGGTATGCTCTTCTCAATGGCGTTCCTGATGAGGAAATCGATGAAAGCATTTGTAAAAAAGGCCGCAGCAAGATCCCTTTTCTCTTTCTTCGCACTCCGTGCCGCAGGGGCCAGGGCCGCGTCCACGGCGCCGCGGATCTTTTCTTCCACCGCGGGATAGAAGATGTCCCGGACCACATCCCTGCCCTCATCGTTGATCACTCTGACAAAAATATGGCGGCCGGCGTTGGCCCGGAGCATCAGGGCCTTCATCCACAGGGTAAGATCCTCCACCCCGGAGACGGGGTCCAGGATCTCCCGAAGGCAGATCCAGTTTACAATATCGTATTTGTCACGAAAATGATAATAGAAATTCTCCCTGGTCATCCCGCATTCTTTGGCGATATCATTGATGGTGATCTTGTGGAAGGATTTCCGGACCGCCAGAGCTTTCACGGCGTCCGCAATCCTGTCCTTGGTGCTGCTTCCCTGATTCGGCATCTTCCCTCCTCCTGACAGGTCCCTGTCTCTTTATTCTACCACAGGCTGGTCTTTACATTTTTGATCAGGCCGGCCTCCGCCTCCAGATATGCCTCGTCCACCCTTCTCTTCTGCTCATCTGTCAGGGCGTTGTTCCGGCAGAAGCTCTGCCAGGAAGACATGGCGATCAGCAGGTCCGTCATGGAGCTGCAGTTTTTCATCTTGTTCTCGAATCTGAGGATCTCATTTTCCATATGTTCTACCCCCTCTTTTTCTGCTGTCTTCTGTATTTATATTCTACCATCCGGGGAGAAAAAACTCTAGAGTTCTTTTCTACCCAGACGGATGTCCTCCATGATGGGGATCAGATCTTCCGGAGCATAGTCCAGAAGATAATTTCTGTCACTTTCCCTGCGCTTTAAGTTCAGTCCCCTGATGGTCTCCTCCACATGTTCGATCTCCTCGTAAAGGTCCGTGGCGGAGAGCCTGTCGGCCCCCTGGCCCATGACGATCACCTGCTCAAGGGAATCGGAGGTGGCCACCGTAACCTGATACTTCCTGGCGATCTCGTGGGTCGTCTTCTCGATGTACTGGTCGGCCGTCTCCTTCTCCTTGGTGAACACGACGTAGATATTATGGTATTTCAGGATCTCGCCCCGGCTTCCCTCCACCTTGTAGGCATCGAAGACGAGAATGACCGTATCCCCCACGAAGCCCTGGTAATTGCTGAGGATGTCCATCAGCTTCATCCTGGCGGCGCCGAGGTCTGCCTCGGCCAGGGTCTTAAGCTCCTCCCAGGCAAAGATGATGTTGTAACCGTCCACCAGAAGGTATTTCTTCTGGGGAACAGGCCCGTTTTCTTTCTGCCCCTGCCGGCGGGGTTCGGGTCTGCCGGATTCCGGTCTGACGGTCTTCGTCTTTCCGGAGGAGGTCCGTTCAGGCTTTGCCTTTCCGGATCTTCCCGTATCGGACCCGGTGCTGCCGAAATGAAGATTTTTAATGCTCTGCTGTCTCTGCTGCTCCCGTTTTATCCGGGATTTTCCGAATTCCCTCTCATAGATGGCCTTAAACTCCGCACCGTCCTCGGAGGATCCGGAGGAATCCCGCTTTCTGCCGGAGGAAACCGGAGCAGGGATATCCCTGATCCCGGTGATCTGTTCCGTCTTCTCCCTGATGTGGGCATAGTCAGAAACCTTGTCCCAGGGGACCACAAAACCTGCACCGTGGGCACAGAAGACAGAGCCTGTGGGGTTATCCACATCCCTCTCACTGTCGTAGCCGATGGATTCCAGGACCTGGTCCGTGTTGTGGCAGGGCAGGTATCCCTTCAGCTGAAGGCTGAGCCTCCCCCTTCCTTTTGTGTAGGACCACACATCCTTCTGGTAGTCCTGCATGGTGGATGCGGGGGCAGTCCCACGCAGGACAGCCCGGTCTCCCTCCGTGACGGGAGGTTCAAAGGTTCCTTCCTTCTGACGGATATCCGTCATCGCCCTTCCGATCTGGTCGGAGGGGATCTCAAGATGAAATTCGTACCAGGGCTCCAGCAAGATGCTGTCCGCTTTTTTCAGGCCCTGGCGGACCGCCCGGTAAGTGGCCTGGCGGAAATCCCCGCCCTCCGTATGTTTTTTGTGGGCTCTTCCTGCCAGGATGGATATGGTCAGATCCGTCACCGGCATCCCTGCCAGCACCCCAGGGTGTTCTCTTTCCGCCAGATGGGTGCTGATCAGCCTCTGCCAGTTTTTGTCCAGCACATCCTCGCTGCATAAGGACCTGATCCTGATCCCGCTGCCCGGCTCTCCGGGTTCAAGCAGGAGCTGGACTTCCGCGTAATGGCGCAGGGGCTCATAATGTCCGATCCCGATCACCGGGTTCCGGATGGTCTCTTTATAGAGGATCCTCCCGGGGCCGAATTCCACCTCCAAGCCAAACCGGCTCCGCATCATGCTCTTCAGGATCTCCGTCTGTACTTCTCCCATCAGCTGGACATGGATCTCCATCAGGTGTCTGTTCCAGAGAACATGGAGGAGAGGCTCCTCCTCTTCCAGAACCTTAAGGTCCCTGAGGACTTTCATCAGGTCTGCCCCCTCCGGGGGGATCAGCCGGTAGGAAAGGACCGGTTCCAGCAGGGGGGAGAATCCGGTATCCTCCCGGCCCAGGGCCTGGCCGGCCACAGTCAGGCTCAGCCCGGTCACCGCGCAGACGGTTCCTGCGGTTGCCTCCTCGATCAGTTCGTA
>CAJGDH010000182.1 GCA_904502145.1 uncultured Eubacterium sp. | reverse complement strand
CCCTTTATACATTTCTCACACGCACGATAGCGGGAGGTTTTCATGATCTTCCTGACCTTGGTCGGATCTGTGATGTGGATGGTCAGATGGCTGCAGGACAGACTGGTATGATAGACTTTCCCGTACTCCGCCACATAGACTGTATCCTTATCTCCGGTCTCACCTTCGGAGACATGCTCCGCAAAGCCCACAAACTTCCTGCAGGAGATTTCCGCTCTATGTTTCAGAAAAAAGAAGCGGAAAAAGGGGACAGGAGCCTTGAAGATATAGTCTGCCCGGAGTTTCACCCTGTCCCCCGATGTTTCTGTCTTCAGAGTGATCCCCGCTCTTCCCCCGGCCACGACGGAAGAATCCGCGGATTTTTTATCCAGATAGCCGGAAAAGATGACCCTGGTCTCCAGTATGCCCCCCAGTTTCCTGAGGGAAGAATCCTTCTTAGATGGGTCCTTCTTCTCTCCAAAACAGGATTCCTGTCTTGCCAGGGTCCTCGCCGTCTGCAAGGCCGCATGACAGATGGATGTCTCCGCCAGGATAAACTGGGCGATCACCATCACCGTGCATAAGGCACAAAGAAAAAAGGGCAGGACAAGGGCCGCCTCCACTGTGGCCGACCCTCTCCCGCCTGAAAAGGGACGGGTTTTACGTCTTCTCTGCTTACCTGCAGCCTGTGCCTGGAGAGCTGTTTTATTCTTTATGGAATTTCTGCGTTTCATAAGACCCGACAAGACCTGCCTCACCCCTTCTCACTTATATTTCTGCTGTCATTATTAATCGCTGTCATATTCGTATTTTTAATTATAGATTACAGTCCTTCGTACTTTCATGGTATACCTGTCGGCGAAGCCAAGCCCGAAGGCCATGATCCTGCGGATGAACGGATCCCATGTAAACTCCCCCGTCCAGGTAAAGGAAGATATGGCGTTCTTCATCAGAAAACCAGGTTCATCCAATGAAACATTGCCCTGCATGACATCCATCATACGGTAGAGCAGTTTTCTGCTCCCGGAGCGGATGATCAGCAGTCCGGTCAGGTATCCTTCATAATTGATCCCTTTATCCGGTTTGATGATCTCAGCCCGGCTTCCAAGCTTTGCGGCTGCATTGGAGAAGGTGAGATTCCAGTTTGCTTTTGTCTTTACCGGTGCCACCTCTTTTCCGGAGAAGAGGGCTCTGACCTCCAGGAGGGACTCCCCGTAGCAAAGGGATGCGATCAGCAGCATGGCTGCGGCCTCCGCCCCCTCCGGAAAACCCAGTATCCCCGTGAGGATCAGTCCCATGGCCTCCGCTTCCCCCCTGATCTCCGGGTCGGTGACGGCATAGCCGTAATTGACCAGAAAACGGAGAAGAAACATCTGATCCGCCACATATTTAAGATTTGCTTTATCTCCCGTTTTTCCACCCAGAAGATACTCCATCTCATAACTCAGACGATGGCTCCTCTTTGCGTCTCCTTTTCTGTAGTGTGTGAAATGATCGAACAGATAAGGGATCAGAAAGGCGTCCGATGTCAGGAGGCTGCTGTCCTTATCATAGGTAAGTCCCTTGCTCACCAGTTCCTTAAGCTGACCTAATCCGGTGAGGGACAGTCCGTCAAGAGAAAAGGTCAGATCATGTCTGCCGATCTCTTTGGAAGGGAGATCCTTCGTGGAGGGCAGCCGGAGAGAAGACAGCTTTGACCGGTCATCCACCACATAAAGGAGGATCCCCGAGTTCAGTACATCCCCAAGAACCTGTTTCCACTCCTTCCAGGTCCGCTTTACCTTCTTTTCTTCCTCGGTTTCCACGTGATCCGTCCCTTCCTCCCCGGCAGGATCATCCCGGGGCGGTTCCGCCTCAACATCCCGCAGAGCTCCTTCCACTGTTTTCTTCTCAGTATTCTTCAGCAGTTCATTCACCATATCCGGTATCTTCTTTATCCCCCGGCAGGTCTCCCACCGTCTGATCTGGTCAAGCAGTGCTTTCCCGTTGTCATCTGTGGCCGTTTTCCGGGAATCCAGGGTGATTTCCGTATCGATCCCGCGGAAAAAACCTCCGGAGGCAAAGCAGTCTTCCACCGCTTTCTTCCCGTCACCGGGGATGTACTCCTCCTCCCTGGGATCCAGCATAAAGACATGATAACGGTCATATAATGCACAGTCATACTGGGTGAGAACCTCCTCGCCGGCATGGTCGAAGAATGCTTCGATCAGGGCAGTCTTGCCATATTCCCTCATACCTCCGAAGATCAGCAGGCTGATCCCCAGCATGAGGAAGAAGAGCAGGGCAAGAAGCACACTGATCTGGCCGGACCGGTCACTTGATCTTACCGACATTTGATTCAATAGTCCTGAATATACCGGCTACAACATTTTTGATGTTTGTCTGAAAGATAATGACCAGCCCGATCAGGACAACAATGATCAGGATGACTTCAACAACACCCATCCCACTCTCATCATCCAGAAAATCCTGAAACATTCGCTCACCTCCTGTTATGGATTATTCAGTAAAATCATCTCTTCTATATTCCAATCAGTATCAGGTTGCCGTCCCCGCCCGGCCGGTTCCACGAAAAAGGCCGTGCCTGCTTGTAACCATGCGGGGTTACATGCCGTAAAACTGCATGAGGGCGGGAAACATGACCAGGACCATGACAATGGACAAAAGAACGATCATGGGAAATACCAGTCTGGTTGATGCCTCCTCCCCTTCCCGGCGGACAAAATCCACCTGGACCCGGAAGGCATCCTCCTGTTCCTTCTCCATCATCGACCTGATCTCTTTGGCTCCTTTGGAAAAGCCCTGGGATAAAAGCATGGCAAACTTGGCGTAGACCTTCTCGGGAAAATGTCTGCCCCATTCCAGGCAGACCTCACCGGGTCTGAGCCCCATATGGAGGCAGTGGTCCATCACCCTGATCTGCTCGAATGCATACCTTTCCCCGGCAGGCTTTATCCTTTTATCATAATCGTTCAGCATGCGTGACACCGCGGAAGGAAAGGAGAGTCCCACCCCCATATAGAGGGTCAGCAGATGGACGATCATGGGAAAATCCTCCATGTTCTGTCTGTGCCGGATCCGGTTTCTCTCCCGGATGGAGGTGTGACCGCGGATCAGCAGGAGACCGGTACAGATCAGGATCAGCAAAGGGATCTTCCACAGCTTGTCCGAGGAAGGGTCCCGGATACTGATACCTTTCCAGGAGGAATCCACGGGAAAATCTTCCTGTTTTCTGGTGGAGGACTCCTTCTTCACCAGCATGTTCTGAAAACGGTCAAAAAGACTCAGTTCTTCTTTTCCCTGGGGTATGAGGGTCACTCCGATCCTTTCTTCTGAGGAATAGCCCTTATATTCGGCTTTGACCAGGATCTCCGTCCTGGCCTTCTCCCCTTCCTTAAGGGCCAGGGCTTTCTCCCCCGGACTTCCGTCCCAGTTGATCAGGAAGGGATCCTCCGGTTCGTAGCTGATGAAAAAAGGGTATCCCTCCAGCTCATCCCTGAAGTCCAGAGGCAGGTTTACTTTATCAAGTGACCCGTTTTCACCCCTGATCTCCTGCCTGAGTTTTCGGAAAAAGGCAGCAAAGACTTGTCTCTGCTCCCCGGGGCTTAACTCCTGTTCCTCCAGGGTGAAGGAGATCCCCTCCTCCCTGCCCTGGTATTTCAGGTCAAGGCGGATCTCCTTCTCCCCCATTCCGAAAGGGTTCCTCATGAAGGTAAACCGGGCAGACAGGCGGAAATAAAGGCACAAAAAAATGACCATGACGATAAAAGCCAGCATTCCCCGGTAAATGATCCTGATCTGCCTTAGCTGAAACTCTTTCAGGGCAGCCCGGTTTTCTCTGCTGTTTATCGTATGATCACGAAATGTATTCTCAAGGCGGCGGGTCCACCGCCTCCTTATTCCCGCCGGAATATGGTCCAGTATCCATCCGGCAACGTGGGATTCCTTCTTATCCTTCTTATCTTTCTTCTCCCGGATCCCCTTCCTTGTGCTGCTTATCTTTGCAGCATCTTCTTCCGGCTTCTTTCGGTGAATTCCGATCAATTCTCCTCCCTCCTCACTCTGCGATCCTCATGATCCTC
Source organism: uncultured Eubacterium sp. (assembly GCA_904502145.1). Lineage (GTDB taxonomy): Bacteria > Bacillota > Clostridia > Lachnospirales > Lachnospiraceae > Anaerobutyricum. The sequence continues at coordinate 79 of CAJGDH010000182.1, read as the reverse complement.
TCTCCCCAGAAGAAACAGATGATGATACCGGCAAGGGAAACTGTCATCACTGCCTGGCCGGCGAAAGTGTGATAGAGGG
>CAJGDH010000181.1 GCA_904502145.1 uncultured Eubacterium sp. | reverse complement strand
GTAAAAGTTATAGCGTTTATTGTGGCATTTGCTGTTGCGGCCCTGATAAGGATCTTGATATCAAAGATATTTTGATATTCAGCTTATAAACATTTCTGCCCTGGAATCTCCTCTGATTAAACCATAAGGGTAAAAGCAGGGGATTCCCGACCGGGGAGGGTTGACCATGGTAATGAGAAAACATTTACTATTTATTATCACTGTCTTATTTCTGGCATGCGTCACGGCACCGGTGATGGGGGCGATGGAAGTCTCTGCCTCGCATTTTGAGCCTCTGACCTTTAAGAAGGGGGAGCAATTTCTGCCTGTGACCATTGACCCTGCCGACGGAACCGCCGTGATTGACGGAAACAGTCAGGAGGAGGCGCTTCGGGACGTTTATGCTCTTTCCGCCCGGGAGAACAAAGAGCTGACCGGCGGCAGCAAGACAGAAAATAAAAAGGCAATGCTGGATTTTCTCCTGCAGAAACCCTGCGTCGTACACGAACAGAAGGACGGGACCTTAAGGGCAGCTTATCCTTTTGCCATCAAGATCCTTTTTGTCCTGGCCGAAGAGGGGCAGCTTGAGGATACTTACGGAGCGAAGAACGCCGTTTATGAAAAAGAGAAAGGGAGATATATCCTCCAGTACGAATCTCAGGAGGATGCGGCGAAGGCCTATGTCCGGCTTTCGGAAAAACTCGGCAAGGAACATGTCCTGATCGATCTGCCTGTTTCACATACCGATAACAGATATGACGAGGCGAAGGGTGACCAGACCTATATGAACACCACTGCTGCCAGATCCCTTTCCTGGGGAACGGACGTCATGTATCTGGATGAGATGAGAGACTGGGCAGATAAGAATCCGGTTCAGGGAAACCTGACCGTTGCGGTCATTGATTCCGGAATCCGGGTGGATGAGACCAGGGAGGAGATCATCGACGGGTTTGGCATTGATGCCGGAAGGATCCTTAAATCCAAATGTACGGCCATCAGGAGTTCGTATTACGATTACACGGCACTTCATGATTTTTCTTCCAGTGAATGGAGCCCGAAGAAATGTGCATATGCTGACCTCAACGGACACGGCACCCATGTGCTGAGCACGATCCTGGACGGTACGCCGGCAGAGGTGAAGGCCTTCTCCATACGCGATACCTGTTATCGGCCCAATCTGTATGATGACACGGTCTATTCCACCGGAGATATCGACGGTATGGTGAAAAGCATAGCCAAAGCGGGAGAGCTTGGAGCCAGGGTCGTGAACATGAGCCAGGGGATCGACTGTCACGATTATGATGCGGGAAAATATATCGGCTATTACGGGGAAGGCATAAGCCGGCTGGATGAGATCACCTCTGATACCATTGACTATTACAGTCGGGAGATTTCCCGTCTCGTCGGACAATATGACCTCTGTGTTGTAACTGCTGCGGGGAATGAGGGGAAGGACATGGAAGAAGTCAGTCATTTTCCTGCAGTGAGCAGCGGCGTGGTGGTGGTCAGCAGCCTGAGGTATGGCGATGGATTTACCCTCACCAGTTCCTCCAACTACGGAGAAAATATCAGCTTTTGCGCTCCGGGGGCAAATATCGTGGGGGCCGGTTATGACTGGGACAACCATACTGCCTGCTATACCACCAAGTCCGGAACCTCCATGGCGGCGCCCCATATCACTGCTGCCCTGGCAACGATCCGTCTCTATTACCCGGAGCTGGACCAGGCGGGCGCAGTCGAATTTCTGAAACAATTCTGTACAGATCTGGGGGATCCCGGATGGGACCGGATGTACGGATATGGATTCCCGAGATTCCCGACAAAGACGGACGTCACCTATGTGTACGGAGATTCGGCAAAGGACAGGACACAGGTGACCCTGCCCCTTGGCATGAGGCTGTCCAGGCCTTCGGATCCGAAACGGTCCGGGTATACCTTCGGCGGGTGGTACAAGGACAAAGACTGTAAAAACAAGTATGATTTCAGTAAACCGGTGATGGCCGCCGCCAGTCTGTATGCAAAATGGACCAGGGTCTACAAACATGTCATCTATAATTACAACGGACATGGTGGCACAAAGCTTGACCAGAGTGTAGCCCAGGGAGAGACTGCCAAAGCTCCCCCTAAGCCGGTGGCCAAAGGCTGGAAGTTCTGTGGCTGGTATTCCGATTCAAAACTGAAAAAGAAATATGATTTCAGCAAGCCGGTTGAAAAATCCCTGAATCTTTACGCAAAGTGGGCGGACAAGAGGAAAGCCAACCCCCTGAAGATCAAGGGGAAGACGACTAAGATCAAGATAGGGAAACTGAAAAAAGGCCCGCAGTCGCTTGCTCCCGGCCGGATGATCACATTTGTTAAAAAAGGAAAGGGGAAACTGAAGTATAAGCTGTCCTCCGCAAAGAAAGGAAAGAGAAGCTTCAAAAAATTCTTCAGCATCAACGGCAGCACAGGTAAGGTCACTGTAAAGAAAGGACTGAAGAAGGGAACGTACAAGGTGAAGATCAAGGTACGGGCGGCAGGCAGCGACGCATATAAGGCCTCTTCATGGAAGACAGCAGCCGTCAGGATAAAAGTCAAATGACTGTCCAAATACACGATAAGAGGTTGCATAGTAAAGTGCAAATGTGATAAAATTAATTGACGTTTAAGCGTAAATATTAAGAAAACAGGAGGAAGAGTGTCATATGCAATATACTAAAGAAGTTGAAGACATGATTTGTGTTGCAAAAGGCCCGAATCATGGCCCTGCCCCGATTCCCGAAGAAGGAAAATGGGTTCAGGCGAAGGAAATCAAAGACATCTCCGGTTACACGCACGGCATTGGCTGGTGTGCTCCCCAGCAGGGCTGCTGCAAGCTCAGTCTCAACGTGAAGGACGGTATCATCGAGGAGGCATTGGTGGAGACCATCGGATGCTCAGGTATGACCCATTCTGCTGCTATGGCCAGTGAGATCCTTCCTGGCAAGACCATCCTTGAAGCATTGAATACCGACCTGGTATGTGATGCGATCAACACAGCCATGAGAGAACTGTTCTTACAGATCGTATACGGACGTACCCAGTCCGCATTCTCCGAGAATGGTCTCCGCATCGGCGCAGGTCTTGAAGATCTGGGTAAGGGCCTTCGTTCCATGGTAGGTACCATGTACGGTACCAAAGAGAAGGGTGCCCGCTACCTTGAGATGACAGAAGGCTACTGTGTAAAGATGGCTCTTGACAAAGATGATCAGGTCTGCGGATATCAGTTCGTCAGTCTCGGCAAGATGATGGATGCCATCAAGAAGGGTGTACCTGCCAATGAAGCTTACGAGCAGAATCTTGGTACTTACGGTCGTTTTACAGCAGAAGATGGCGCGGTGAAGTGGATCGATCCGCGTACAGAATAAGGAGGTGCAGTCAATGGCTTTGTTTGAAAACTATGAAGGACGTATGCCTCAGCTGCAGCCCGTTCTTGATAAGTACGGCTTTAAGAGCTTTGAGGATGTAAAGGCTTATACCAACAGCAAGGGTGTGGATGCTTACAGTATCGTGGAAAGCACACAGCCCATCTGTTTTGAAAATGTAAAATGGGCTTATGAGCTCGGTGCAGCGATCGCCATGAAAGAAGGCGCAAAGAACGCTGCTGAAGCAGCCAAATGGATCGGCACAGGCCTTCAGGCATTCTGTATCCCCGGTTCCGTTGCAGACCAGCGTCAGGTTGGTATCGGCCACGGCTATCTCGGTGCCATGCTGCTTGATGAGGAGACTGAGTGTTTTGCCTTCCTGGCAGGACATGAGTCCTTCGCGGCTGCCGAGGGTGCCATCAAGATCGCCCTCAATGCCAATAAAGTACGTAAAAAACCGCTCCGCGTTATCCTGAACGGTCTCGGAAAAGACGCTGCCATGATCATCAGCCGTATCAACGGTTTCACCTATGTACAGACCAAGTACGACTATCTGTCGGATGACGTAAAGGAAGACCATGCACTGACGATCGTCAGCAAGACCCCGTATTCCAACGGAGAGCGTGCAAAGGTTAACTGCTACGGTTCCGATGATGTTCGCGAAGGTGTTGCAATTATGTGGCATGAGGGTGCAGATGTTTCCATCACCGGAAACTCCACCAACCCCACCCGTTTCCAGCAGCCGGTAGCAGGAACATATAAGAAGGAACGCTGGGAAGCTGGAAAGAAATACTTCTCCGTAGCTT
>CAJGDH010000180.1 GCA_904502145.1 uncultured Eubacterium sp. | reverse complement strand
GTTGATCAGATTGTAGCTGGACATGATTACCCAGGGGTCGGATTCTTTAACGATGATCTCAAACTGTTTCAGGTAGATTTCCCTCAGGGCCCTCTCCGATATCCTTGAGTCACTCTCCCTCCGGTTGGTTTCCTTATTGTTGCAGGCAAAATGCTTCACAGTGGCCGCCACCTTCATTGACTGCACACCTCTGACCAGAGATGCGGCCATCTCACCGGTGAGATAGGGGTCTTCGGAATAATATTCGAAATTCCTGCCGCAAAGAGGGTTTCTGTGTATATTGACGGCCGGTGCCAGCCATATACAAAGATTATTCTCTTTCACTTCCTCTCCTGCCATCCGGCCCATCTCTCTCATCAGATCCCTGTTCCAGGTGGAAGCCAGCAGTGTGGCACAAGGCCATGCCGTAGTATAGATCTCGTATTCCGGCAGGATTCGGACACCGGCAGGGCCGTCTGTGGTCATCAGGCTGGGGATACCGTATACGGGATTATTGCCGAAACCGAAGGTATTGGCGACTCCCTGATTCGGCTGTCCTCCGAGCAGGTCCGCAAGCTCCAGATCCGTCAGCTGATCCAGAAACTCTTCCATGGTTTTTTCCCCTTCAGCCACCTGGATGAGATCGATATGGCCGGGATCTTTCTCATGTTGATTCACATGATCTCTGCCGCGGAGAATAGGGGTGACTCCGTCCTTCCACTCAAATGCGATATCCAGGGCATTGGCATTGAAATCAACCGGCTCACTGAGGGGAAGACTTTCCATGCTGCCGTCGGCGGTCATTCGTTCTTTAAGCTGTCTGGGACTGCATTGCTCACTGACCTGGGAGACGACAAGGTCTTCCTCCAGACAGAAGGAATAGTTCGCTTCCTTCTCTTCCAGGCCCTTTCCACGCACACTGTTGCCTACATAGAATTTATACTCACCCTTTTCAAGGATCCAGGCGGATTTTTTCACTTTGCCCAGGTCGTCATAGGAAGCCATGGCGGCAAAAGGTACTTCAAAGGATAGCAGCTGTTCCTCTCCGGGATTCAGATTTTTCGTCTTTTCAAAAGCCACCAGTACTCTTCCGGCTTTGCCCAGCCTGCCCTGTGGAGCCTGAAGATAGATCTGTACCACTTCTTTGCCGGACATATGTCCCGTATTTTTTACTCTGACCATAAAGCAGACACGGTCATCATCTCTTCCGGCCAGAAGTGTTTCCAGGGAGAAATCCGTGTAGGAAAGACCATATCCGAAGGGATAATTCACCTTGGTTTTTCTTTCCGGATCTGATTCAAAGTAACGGTAGCCCACATAGATATCTTCAGTGTAATCAACATACGTTACAGATTCATGAAAATCTTTCGTTGAGGGATAATCCTCCAGACTTGAAGCAAAGGTATCCGGAAGTTTACCGGAAGGATTGGCCTTCCCCATAAGGAGATCAGCCGTGGCGGTGCCTCCCTCCATTCCTCCCTGCCAGGCCAGAAGAACTGCGCCTATAGAAGGGTCATGGACAAACCAGCTTGTATCCATGACCGCTCCTGTGTTCAGTACAACGACGATCTTCGGAAAATGTTTTTTCACCATTTCCAGGAGGGTTTTCTCCTTGTCCGTGAGATAATAATCAGTGTCCCCGAAGACCTCCTGATTCCTTTTTGACTGGACTTCCTCCCAGGCTTCCTGTCCCTCATAATATACACTTCTTCTGTCCCATCCCTCTCCGGAGAACCGGGAGAAGACTAAAAGCGCGGTATCGGTGAAGGCGGCTGCCCCTTTCATCAGTTCCTCCGGCAGTTCAGGTTCGGGGATCAGTCCGGGAAGGGAACCATTTGCATACCGGTCATTTACATAATCCCTGTAATATCTGATCAGAGGTTCATAGATACTGACGGAGTCCCTGCTCATGGAAAAACCGTCATAAAGATTCCTGACATAGGCAACACTTACATCACCGCTGCCTCCTCCCCCCTTCACATAATCAATGCTTCCTTTGCCGATGAGGGCTACCTTTTGTCCCGGGGAGAAAGGCAGAAGCTGATCCTCATTTTTCAGGAGGATCATACCTTCGACGGCGGCTTCCCTTGACAAGGCCAGATGTTCCGGACCGGCTGTCACATTGGCTTTTCCTTCATATAAAGGTCTGTTGGGCATATAGTTGGCCCTGGTCCATTTTTTCATAAAACTCCTCTTCTCTTTATTTCCGCATGTCAGGCAGTTTATTTTGCATTATTTCTCCGCAGAAGAAAATCCGGAATGAAGATGATCATCCCGGATTGATTTTTCAGTATAAAGGATGGATCATCATCCTTTGATCAGTGCTTCAACTTCATCTGCCGTCGGCATTACCCTGAGGGCGCCCTTTCTTGTGGTTACAATGGAGGCAGCTGCATTTGCAAAGGTCAGCATCTCGGCAAGGCCGGCTTCGGTGAATCCTTCCATACCATGGTCCAGGACATAATGCAGTACGCATGCACAGAAAGTATCTCCTGCGCCGGTGGTCTCGATGGTATTGGCCTGGATGTAAGCCGGCACCTCAACCCTGAGAGTATCGGTATAAGCACGGCTGCCCTCACCGCCCAGGGAAACCAGGATCAGCGGGATATTGAATCTTTCTTTGATCCAGCGTACTCCGGCATCAAAGTCATCCTCGCCGGTGAGCCATTGAATCTCATTGTCGGAGATCTTCAGGATCTGGCAGTGTCCCATTCCGTAAAGGATCTGTTCTCTGGCTTCGTCAAGGGAATTCCAGAGGGGTTCTCTGAGATTGGGGTCAAAGGAAAGGATACACCCGGCATTCTCGGCAATCTCAATGGCCTTTTTCGTCGCTGCGCGACAACCTTCATGTGTCATGGACAGAGTGCCAAAATGGAAGATCCGGCTGTTTCTGATCTGGTCTTCTTTCAAGTCGTCCACGGACAGCATCATATCAGCACCGGGATTACGGTAGAAGGAGAAATCTCTGTCACCGTCCGGGAAGGTATGGACAAATGCGAGGGTCGTGTTGACTTCGGTGTCGATCATCAGACCTTCCACACCGATACCGACTTCTTTTAAAGCCTCTCCCAGCAGATCGCCAAACATGTCTTTCCCGATCTTGCCGATGAAATTGGTGGTATGTCCAAGTCTGGTGAGCATGGATAATACATTGCATGGAGCTCCGCCCGGGTTAACCTCAAGAAGAGGATTGCCCTGAGGGCTTGTCCCGCTTTCCGTAAAATCGATCAGTAATTCGCCAAGTGCGGTCACATCATATTTATTCATTTTTCTTCCTCCGTCTTTATGGTGTCAACCTCTTTTTTTCAACCAGCAGAATCCGTATGCAGGGAGATTTACAGCCCTGGCTTCAAGGACCTCACCGGAAAACATATCTTCATAGTATCCGTCCTGGATATCGATCCAGGCAGTTTTATCAAATTCGCTGAAATTAAAGATACCGATAACCTTGTCCCCTTCATAGTAACGTCCTATACACAGGAGGGAAGGATCGTAGGTCTCGATGGTCCACATATCCGCATCAGCCATGAAGGCCTTCTCTGACTTCCGTTTCATCTCGAGTTCGGACAGACCGGAGAAGATCTTTCCTTCCACAGTGGCAGGATCATCGATATTTTTCTCCAGCTCCCAGTTGAAGGCTCCTCTGTGGATGTAACGGGAATCCATGACTTTGTGGGGATCGGTCTTGTAGGTATAATCATTAACCTGCCCGATCTCGTCACCACTGTAGATGACCGGGATCCCTGACTGCATGAACATGTAGGCATGAAGCGTCAGGTCGAAACGGATAGCTCTTTCCATCGCTTCCTCATCCTTCTCAAAGCCCGCTTTCTCAATACCGCACATGGAGGCGGTGGTTCCGCAGAACCTGGCGTCCCGGGTTATGGGATCGTTGTTGTACAATTCGCCGCGGCTGTTGCTGTTTCCGGCATGTCCCTGGAAATAATCATTCAGGTAGGCCTTATGCATGGCCTCATCTTTGCCCTGGGAAGCCAGCACCCCATAATCGAGGCCCCAGCCGATATCATCATGGCAGCGGAGATAATTAAGGAAGGTATACTCCTTCGGAAGCCCGCCAAGGATATCCAGCTGACGTTTCAACAGGTCAACTTCCCTTGTAGCTACCGTGTGCCAGGTGGTGGCCATGGTGGTTACATTGTAGAGCATGTGACATTCCGGCTTGTCCAGGGTTCCGAAATAGGGAACGACTTTCT
>CAJGDH010000179.1 GCA_904502145.1 uncultured Eubacterium sp. | reverse complement strand
CCAGGAAGTATTTTCCGGATGTGGTAACAGGAAAGGATGTGGTCAGGTGTCTGGAGCAGTAAAGGAAAAAAGAGTGGACGAGAAAGATTTTCTCGCCCGTTTTTATCAGTCCCCGGAGGAGGAATACGATAATCCGGTAAAGAGGATGTTCTCCCGCAGGATCGCGGCCCACATCCCTGACAGCCGGGACATTTCCGGGGATATGTTTGTAGAAGATACTCTTCAGTGGAAGGAAAGGGAGAAGAAGGCTCTGTCCAGGCGGACCAAAGTCAGCCTCTTTCTCCTCCTTGTGCTGATCCCGGCTACCGTCCTGATCGGGATGTTCTTTTTCCGCAACGCAAGCTACGGCGCGGACCAGAACATCCTCCAGAAGATCTTCGGCAGCAGGATATATTACTTTTTGAGTCTGATGATCATGATCTATGCCATGATCCCCTTCTTCATGGTCTTCGAGGGAAGGAAGCCCCAGGCCAGAGAACTGGTGATCCTGGCGGCCCTGGTGGCACTGAACTGTGCGGGAAGGGCAGCCTTCTTCATGGTGCCTGATTTCAAACCCATCTATGCCATAACCATCATCAGTGGGATCGCCTTCGGAGGAGAAGCGGGATTTCTGGTGGGAGCCATGACTGTCCTGGTCAGCAATTTCATGTTCGGCCAGGGACCCTGGACGCCCTGGCAGATGTTCGCGCTGGGCTTTATCGGCTTTTTGTCCGGGATCTTTTATCAGACCGGACTCCTTTCCACCAAAAGGCTTCCTCTCAGCATTTATGGTTTTCTGATGGCTTTTCTGGTCTATGGAGGCATCATGAATCCGGCTGCAGTATTTATGAGCGTGGGGGAGCCAAACTGGAAATCGATCCTGGCCTACTATATCTCCGGTGTGCCGTTGGATCTGGTAAAGGGACTATCCACCTTCCTCTTCCTCTGGTTCGGGTCTCAGCCCTTGCTGGAAAAGCTGCAGAGGATCAAGGTCAAATATGGGCTGATCAGTTTCTGACGAGAGATAAATACAGCATGAAAACAGGGCAAGAGCAGAAGGAAGGCAAGCGCAGAAAGGGATAATATGCAGAAAATACCTCCATACCGGTCCATGAATTTTCCGGTCTATGCCGGAATGCTGAACCAGTTTAAAGACAGTAAGGACATAGAGAACTATTACCGTCAGGGCGGCCTCAACGGCCTTGAAGTGATCCTGGCGGGAGAATCCGACCAGGGAAAGATCCTGCCGGAGATGGTCAATGGCGTCCACCTCTTCTTCCATATCTTCTGGATGGATTTCTGGCTGGGAAATTATGACAGGCTGGATGAGGAATTCGATTCCAGGGAACAGTGGGTCGAGTATTACGGCGGGATGGACCAGGATGCCTATCTGGACCCCTTCCGCAGGGACCTGGAATATGCGGAGAAAGTGGGGGCGAAATACGTGGTCTTCCATGTGTCGGAAGTCACCCTCCGGGAGAGCTATCTCTACCGGTATAAATATTCCAACCGGAGAGTTATCGACGCGGCCCTGGAAACCATCAATATCCTTTTGTCCGAGCGTGACTATTCCTTTGATTTTCTGGTGGAGAACCTCTGGTGGAGCGGGCTGACCATGAAGGAACCCAGGCTTACCCGCCGTCTGGTGGAAGGCATTAACAGCGACAAAAAAGGGATCATGCTGGATATCGGCCACTATATGAACACCAACTCCAGACTCCGCACTCCGGAACAGGCTGTGGAGTACCTTCACAGGATGCTGGATAAACACGAGAAGGAAGGGATCCCCATCACAGACTGGATCAAAGGGATCCACCTGCAGATGTCTCTGGGCGGGGCCTACAAGATGAAACAGAAGAAGGAGTGGAAGAGCAGGAAGAACCGGCTGAATTTTGATGAGATCCCCTTCTATGATCTGTACACTCTGGCTTATCGTCATGCTGAGAGCATTGATCTCCACCAGCCCTTTATCGGTGAGGGGGTTAAGGAGCTGATCGAGCGGATCGACCCCAGTTACGTGACCTTTGAATTTAAGCAGAAGAGCAAGGAACAGTATGCCCGATTCATTGCCGATCAGGGACAGCTGCTGGGTTACCTTGAATGATTCCGGCTGTTTTTCCGGGCTGAATAGTGTATAATCTGAATGACACAGTTTATGATCTGTGATCAGACCGGAAGGAGATGAAGAAATGCGATACGGAAAATTTCTGAAGGAGGGGGGAACCATCGGCTTCCTTGCACCATCCTTCGGATGTAATACAGAACCTTATCTCAGCGGATTTAACCGTGCTCAGGAAGTATTTGCCGGCCAGGGCTATTCCCTGGTTTTCGGGCCGAATGTCTATGAGGGCAGCGGAATCGGTATCAGCAGTTCGCCGGAAAGCTGCGGGCAGGAATTCATGGATTCCTATACGGATCCGGAGAGCGATGTACTGATCTCCTGCGGCGGCGGAGAGCTCATGTGCGAAATCCTTGACCATGTGGATTTCAAGGAGATCGCCGCGGCTGAACCCAAATGGTTCATGGGCTATTCCGACAATACCAACCTTACCTTCCTGCTGGCAACCCTGTGTGATACGGCTTCCATCTACGGTCCCTGCGCACCCACCTTCGGCATGAAACCCTGGCATGACAATCTTCATGCCGCCATGGGACTTCTGACCGGGAAGGTCCGGAAGGTACACGGATATGATCTCTGGGAGAAAGAGAGCCTGAAGGATGAGGATCATCCCTGTGTACCCTACAATCTGACGGAACCCAAGGTCCTTACCTACTATCCCGAAGGGCAGAAGGAAGCGACCATGTCCGGCCGGCTGCTGGGAGGATGTCTGGATACCCTGGTCACCCTGGACGGGACAAAATATGACAAGGTGGCGGAGTTTGCCGAACGCTATAAAGAAGACGGGATCATCTGGTTCCTGGAAGCCTGTGACCTGACTGTCTTCGGGATCAGAAGGGCACTGTGGCAGCTTTCCCACAGTGGCTGGTTCCGCTACACCAGAGGATTTATCTTCGGGCGTCCCTACAGCGGGGACACCCTTTTCGGGCTGGACCGGTTCCGGGCAGTCACCGATATCCTCGCCGGGTATAAGGTGCCCATCATCATGGATGCAGACATTGGTCATCTTCCGCCCATGATGCCCCTGGTCTGCGGCAGTTATGCCACCATCAGGGCAGCGGGCAATGACATTTCCGTGGAGATGGAATATAAGGAATAAATACTTATAAACGATTATTTAAATAGGGAATAAACAGAAAAAGGTGTCCGGAAAACCGGGCACCTTTTTATACTTTTTTTTATATTTTACAGGATCATTTTTTCCTGATCTTCTTGTTATGGTCTATTCGTTATTGTTGTTTTCCTCAGCCTGCTGTTGTCCTTTACTGCGCCTTTTCCGGCGGGCCAGCATAAGGGACCTTCTTAAGACCATCTCCTCGATGAGGTCCATGATCATGGGGATCGCCTGGTTGAGCCGGCTTTCTTCCATGGCCTGGATGTATTCCTTACGCTCGTCGTACACATACTGGACTGCCTTCAACAGGGTATCCAGTGTCAGTTCCTCCTCCTGGAGAACGTAGCTGTATCCCGACTTTTCGAAAGAGGAGGCGTTCAGCAGCTGATCCCCACGGCTCTGGGAAGCGGGAAGGGGAATCAGGATGTTGGGTTTCTTCAGGGCCAGAAATTCGCAGATGGCGTTGGCTCCGGCTCTGGATATGATCATGTCCGCAGTGGCAAACAGATGGGTGAGTTCCTCTTTGGCATACTCAAACTGTTTGTATCCCGGAACATCCAGAAGGGATTCGTCCAGGTTGCCGTTGCCGCACAGATGGATGATGTTGAACTGCTCCAGGAGAGAGGAAAGATTCTCCCTCAGAGAACGGTTGATGGCCATGGCGCCGAGGCTGCCTCCCATGACCAGGAGGACAGGCTTGCTGTCCGTGAAGCCGCAGAGGCTGCGGCCTTCTTCCGCGGAACCCTCGAAGAGTTCCTGACGGATGGGGGAGCCGGTGAGTATGGATTTCTCCGGCGGAAGATAACGGAGAGTCTCCGGGAAGTTGCAGCAGATCTTCGTGGCGGAAGGGATGCAGAGCTTGTTGGCCAGTCCCGGGGTGATATCCGATTCGTGGATGATCACGGGAATCTTATGATGCTTTGCGGCAAGAACCACGGGAACACTGACGAAACCACCCTTGGAAAAAACCACGTCAGGTTTTAATTTCCGGATAAGGCGGGAAGCATCTCCATATCCCTTG
>CAJGDH010000178.1 GCA_904502145.1 uncultured Eubacterium sp. | reverse complement strand
GCCGGCATAGGCATACTGCATGGAAACCTGATCCGTGATGCCCATCTCTTTGGCTGCATCGTTGGCTCCCTGGACGAATCCGTAGCCGTAACGCATAACACCCGGCACCGCCATACCGCCCAGGAAACCCAGGTCCTTATACCCCAGCCTTACCGCCGTATAGCCGGCAAGATAGCCCGGGATCTGTTCCTGGTACATGGCACAGTAGGTGTTGCCCGTATTGTAGTAATCGGTGGGATCATAAGCATCGGGATCCGCATAGTAGGCGCCGCCCACGGCTGCTCCGGCGATGTCCGAACCGCCAAGGTCAAGGGCGACAAACCGGATGTCCGGATATTTGAAGGTGGTCTCCACAAGGGCCTCCGCGAAAATATATCCCGGCATGACGATGATGTTGTAGCCTTCGGCCACCGCCACATCCACCATGGCTATACGGGCATAATCCGTATCACCGTCCGGCTTCTTGTAGGTGAAATCAATATCATGTGCCTTACAGAAATCCCTGCAGGCTTCATAGGTCATCTGGTTGAAGGACTGGTCGGTGATATCCCCGGCATCGGTGATCATGCAGACCCTGTCTTTGGACTGTCCGCTGTTCTGGCCGGCAGGACTCTGCCCGCAGCCTGTCAGCAGACAGGATGAGATCAGGGTAAGGATCAGCACAAAGACCAGGGACCTCTTCCCCTGTTTCATAGGTCGTCTCCCCTTTCACATAGTTTTTTGCGATGTGACAAATGTTTCTCGATGAAAGCCTCCGCCAGGGCGAAAGCCTGATCATTCAATCCTCCGTTGAGCACGATATCCGCCTCCTGCTTCGCCGGTTCCACAAACAGGTTGTGCATGGGTTTCACCGTGGCCCGGTACTGGCTGACGATCCCTTCAAGATCCCGCTTCCTTTTTCTTACATCCCGCAGGATCCTGCGGATTATCCTTTCATCCGCATCGGAATCCACATAGATCTTAAGATCCATCATCTCCCGCAGGGCAGGGTCCGAGAGGACCAGGATACCCTCCACGATGATCACAGGAGCAGGATCGACCCGGAGGGTCTCACCGGACCGGTTGTGCCGGGTAAAATCATAGACCGGACAGGATACGGCCTTTCCCTCCCTCAGCTGCTTAAGGTGGCGCAGGAGAAGGTCTGTCTCCAGGGAATCCGGGTGATCGTAGTTGATCTTTTTCCGGTCCTCGGGATCCGTGCCCGTCTGGTCACGATAATAATCATCATGATGGAGGACAGCCATATCCTTGTCAAAACGTGCCTTCAGTCTTCTGGTAAATGCGGATTTGCCGGAGCCGGAACCGCCGGCTATCCCGATGATGAGTATGTCGTTCATAAGTGTTACCTCACATGGATTATCTATAAAAATTTTAACATATGCATAACCGAAAAACAATGCACCGAAAGGCTCTGTAAACATCATCATCTTGACACCTTCCCCCGTCTGTGCAAAAATATGGGCATAACAGAAGATTTCAGACAATAATATGATAAATACAGAAAGAAGAGGATATATCATGGAAAAATACCTTGCCCGCGCTCGGGAATTGCGTGCCATCGTGACTCCCCATTACAACTGTGCCCAGTCGGTCCTTCTCCCTTTCGCGGAAGTCTACGGGATGAGCGAGGAGGACGTCATGCGCATCGCCGTCCATTTCGGCGGCGGTATGAAGATGGGGTCTGTCTGCGGTGCGGTCACAGGAGGGCTGATGGCTTTGGGACTGGCAGGACTTGATTCGGCAAAGGTTGCGAATGATTTCGTACGGAAGATCCGCTCAAAGCATGACGGCATGCTGGACTGCAAAGATCTCCTGAGGGTCAATGCCCAAAAGGGAGGGGACAAAAAGGCCCATTGTGATGACATGGTCTATGAAGCCGTCGAGGCAGTTTATGAGATCCTTAAGGAAAATGAGCTGATCTGACCTGTCTTGCAGGAACACTGAGGGGGAATGAACATGAGAAAAAAACTGGCATTGATCTTATGTATGCTCCTGGCAGGAGCCGGTATGCTCACAGGCTGCTCCGTGGGAGCGCCGGGTTCCGCCTCCGCTCTTCTGGAAAGGAGCAGGAGCAAAAGTCCGGACAATTATCATATCAAGGGGGAGGTCACCACGGATATCAGCGCCACAGCAGCGGGATATTCACTGGAATTCCCCATGGGTATGGATATGGACCTGGATGTCAATGGAGGAAATGAATACGGGACCGTTTCCGTAAAGATGACACTAACGGGTCAGGAGATCGATGAGACCGCCGAAGTATATGTGGTAAATGAGGAGGAGGGAGCCCTGGTGTATTCCAGGACAAAGAACTCCGAATGGACCAAATCTTCCCGGGCGGAGGCTACGGATATCACCGGCATGGGAACCGCACTGCTGGACAATGCATCTTTTGACGAGGCGGAGTTTGAATATGACAAGGAGGCGGGAACCTACAAAGTAACCACTAAGATGGGTACCCTGCTGGCCAACGAAGAATACAGGAAGGCTCTGGAGGAGTATTACGCCACGGCTTTCGGAACTCTGAACATGACGGATGAGAAGATCGGGGATATGATCGACAGCATGGCTGACGCGGAGATCACCTACATCTTTGAGGATAAGGGATACACCCTGACCAATGCGAATGTTTCCGACCTGGTTTATGAGACGTCGATGGAATCCTCAGGGATCCCCATCACCATGTCCGTGAAGCAGAACATGAATTTTGACTTCTCCGAATACGGCAACATCACACCGGAAGAGGTGGCTGTTCCGGAAGATGTAGTCTCTTCCGCCGTGGAGCAGTAGGCGCAGACGAGTGGTTGTAGAAGGAGAACTGAAGAGCAAAATCATATTGAAAAAAATGGATATGTAAGAAAATGAAGATGCCTGCCGGGACCGATCGTTCCGGCAGGCATTTTTAATTGGCCTGTATCTTGTCAATATATTTCTGATCAATATACTCCGGTCATGGTCTTTACCACGACCTTCTCGTTCTCGTTCAGGGTATTCTTCATGGCCAGACCTTCGACCATATCGATGTCGTGGATGGCACCTTCCGTGTGGACTACGATGCGGTTGGTCTTTCCTTCCGCCAGGATGTTTACGGCATAATGGCCCATTCTGGTGGCTGTTACACGGTCGCGGGCTGAAGGAGCGCCACCGCGCTGTACATGACCGAGGACCGTGACACGTGGGGACAGGCCGAGATGACGCTGGATCAGTTCACCCACGGCAACACCGGCACCGCTCTTTTCCGTGATCCCGGCTTCTTCAAGCTCCGTGGTATCCTGGGGATGTGCCCCCTCAGCGACAACGATCATGAAATTGGTCCGGCCGGCGATCCTTGCGGACCGGATCTTGTCGATAACATCCCGCTCGATCTCCCAGGGCTCCTCGGGGATCAGCACGGCGGTAGCGCCGGTGGCAAGACCCACATAGAGGGCCAGATTGCCTGCCCTGTGGCCCATAACCTCGATGACGGAGCAGCGCTCGTGGGACTGCATGGTATCCCTCAGCTTATCGATGGCCTCCACAGCTGTGTTGGCAGCGGTATCATAACCTATACTGTAATGGGTGCATCCGATGTCGTTGTCGATGGTCCCCGGGATTCCCACAACGGAGACGGGGAATTCCGTGGCAAGGGCCAGAGCACCGGAGAAGGTGCCGTCGCCACCTATGGCAACGATACCGTCAAGACCGAAGAGGCGGCAGTTGTTGTAGGCCCGTTCCCGACCTGCCTTGGTGCGGAACTCTTCGCTTCTTGCGGTGTAGAGGATAGTTCCCCCGGTATTGATGATGTGGGAGACATCCTTGGTGGTCATGGGGAACATGTCCCCGTTGATGAGACCCTGCCATCCCCTGCGGATACCGATCACTTCAATCCCACGGTAGACGGATGCCCTGACCACAGCACGGACAGCCGCGTTCATGCCCGGTGCATCCCCGCCGGAAGTGAGTACGCCGATCCTTTTTACTGCATTTTTGAATTCCTCTTTACTCATGATAGCTTTCCTTTCTTTCTGAGCTGCTGTTGTTCGGTGCGCCTGTTCTGGATATCTTTATTGCATTATTGATTACTATTTATTATAAAAGAAATTTCTTAGGAATACAATTCCTGATATAAGATAGGTGCCTCAGTTTTGACGGATATTGACGCTTTTTTTGAATTAGACTATAATATTTTTAAACCATAACCAACACGATTTTTTGATCGATGAGTAAAAAGAAAGGAAGAAAACTATGGCTGAAGTTACAATTACAAAAGAAAATTTTGAAAAAGAAGTTATGCAGTCCGACAAACCGGT
>CAJGDH010000177.1 GCA_904502145.1 uncultured Eubacterium sp. | reverse complement strand
GGAGACATCTATGAAAGATCTGACTTTAGACAGAAATAATCCAAAGCCTCTGTATCAGCAGCTTCGTGCTGTGATCGAGGAGAAGATCGATTCCGGCGAATGGAAACCCAACGACAAGATTCCTTCGGAGAACCAGCTGAGCGCCCAGTATGGTCTCAGCAGGATGACGGCCCGGTCCGTGCTGCTCGACCTGGTGAAGGAGGAAAAGCTTTACCGGGTGCAAGGCAAGGGAACTTTCGTCGCCGAGGAGAAGATCGAGGCCCAGAGCCTGTACTATGTAGGAATCCGGGAACAGCTGGAACAGATGGGTTATCAGGTAACAACGAAGACTCTTGAATGCAAAGTGGTCAGGAGCGATCACAACGTGGCCAAGCACCTGCGGCTGGAGGAAGGAACGCCTATCTTCATGATCAAAAGGGTCCGCTCCATCAGCGAAGGTCCCGTCAGCCTTCATCTCACCTACATTCCTTTAAAATACAGTGAAGGGATCACTCCGGAGCTGATGGAGACAGAACAGCTCTGTGTGGTTCTTAATCAGAATTACGGCCTCCAGCGGAAGCGTATGTCCGAAACCCTGGAATCCGTTGCCGCTGACAAAGAAGAAGCCGAGCTCCTTAACGTCAAACGGGGGCACCCCCTTCTGATGCTCAAAGATGATCTCTTCTCCGAGGGAGACATCCCCTATGAGTACACCAAGGTCATCTTCCGCGGCGACAAATTCAAGATCCGTCTCAATTTTGAACAATGAAGAAAATGATCCGTAGGTAGATACCGTTCATCATCCCCGGACCGTCTGTTTTTCAGAAGCAGCCGGCCCGGGTTTTTTGGTCCCGGTCCCTGTCTTCCCCTTTCAATCCCTTTTTTGCCCCTCTCCCGAGAAAATATAAGGCAAAAGGTATTGATATGTATATACAAGTATGTTAGACTGAATTTACAATAGAGATTCTATGGAATCCGGCGGATTTTTTTACGGTCAGAGGAGACCTGTCCATGATGAACAAGCAAAAGGAGGCTCTTATCATGAAAGACAATCTGTTTATGAAAGTACTTAGAGATGCAGAAGAGAAAAAAATTGCCGTAGGTGCCATCAACACCTTCGACTATCTCACCAGCGACTCAGCGGTAAATGCAGCGAAGGAACTGGGTGTAAACCTGATCATACAGACTTCAGCAGCCACTGTAGAGCATTTCGGGGCAAAAAAACTCTACGATATCGTTGACGCAGCCAGAAGAGATGCCGGGATCACCGTTGCTCTCCACCTGGACCACTGCCGTAAGACCGAACTGGGAAAACTGTGCGTGGATACAGGCTGGGACGCAGTTATGATGGACTTCTCCAAACTCCCCCTGGCAGAGAATATCGCGCGGACCAGGGAGGTTGCAGAGTATGCCCACGCCAAAGGTGTAGCCATAGAAGGTGAGGTCGGGGTTATCTTCGGAACAGAGGATGATGTCGTTGCCGCTCAAGAGCAGAGAGCCGGCTATGATGAGACCATGGAATTCATCGAAGGTTCCGGCGTTGATGCCATCGCTCCGGCCATCGGAACCGCCCACGGTGTATATAAGGGTGTGCCGACACTGGATTATGATCTGGTTGAGCGGCTGGGCAAAGGCCCTACCCCCATCGTTATCCACGGTGGAACCGGGCTGTCCGCTGAGCAGTTTATCCGCCTGATCGCCCTCGGCGGCAGGAAGATCAACATCTCCACCCTGGTAAAGAATACTTATCTTGATACCATCAAAGCACTTGTACAGTCCGGGGAGAAATATGCACCGATCCCCTTTAACCAGAAGGTGCAGGATGCGGTTACCGCAGCGATCAAATCACATCTGGCCGTATTCTCCGGAATGGCAAAAGATTTCGAATAGACAAAAGACGATCCTGAAAACATAGACAAGGGAGGGCAGAACTATGCTTGCAAATTATGAAGTTGACCTCCACGGGCACACAAACCGGTCAGACGGAAGCGCCACGCCTGAGGAGTTTATCAAGGATGCAGTTAGAAGAGGCGTCAAGGTCTGCGCCATTACGGACCATGATGTCATCCCGCCCAGGACCATCACCATCGACGGTGAAGAAAAAGACATCCAGTTATATGCCCGGGAGCAGGGTGTAGAGCTGATGCTCGGAATCGAAGTGTCCTGCGAGACCTATATCGACGATACCCATATCGTATGCTTCGGCTGCGACTGGGATGATCCCTTCTTCAAGGAGCTGGACGACTTCACCATCAGAAGCAAGGTGAACAACTACCGTCAGCTTACGGAGGCCCTTACCGAGAAGGGTATGCCCATCGACTGGAGCGAAGTACTCGAGAATAACGGAAATCCCATTCCCGAGGATCAGGTCCAGAAGAAGATGATCTTCGAGCTGATGGCCAGAAAGGGTTATTTTGACAAATGGAGCGATGCCAAGCTCTATGTAAAGAATGCCAAAGATCTGGTGGGAAAAAGAGAGAAACCGGACGCAGCCTACGTCATCAGGGAAGCTCACCGCACCGGAGGCTACGTGATCATGGCTCATCCGCATCTGGTATCCGAGCCGGTACTCTATCAGGGGTACAAGATCCACCGGTCCGTATATATCGAGCACCTGATCGAAGCCGGGCTGGACGGGATCGAGGCATCTTATACCTATGATAAGACCAGCTATTCAGGAAAACTGACGAAAGAGGAGATCATCGACGAGATCAGGGAATACTACGGAGACAGACTGTTCATCTCCGGAGGCTCCGATTACCATGCAGACGGCAAGAAGGGTGTCAAGAATCCAAGGGAGATCGGTGACTGCGGAATCACCATGGAGGAATTCCTGGCCAACGAACGTCTCGTTTCTTTGCTTCCGCCACGTTAGGTCGTTTTACAAACCAATGAAAATCAAAAAGAGATGAAACTGACAGATACGTTCCGTTTCATCTCTTTTTTGATATTATAAGTCTTTTATTATTATTTACCGATTTCTTTTTACAGCTTTCGGGGATTTTTAAACTCCGATCCCCGCATATTCCCAGGTCAAGGTGTCCAGAAGCAGAAATTCCTGGTTTCCTATGGGTCTTCCGTCTATGTGGGTGGAGAAGACGTCGCAGGAGATCACATTTCCTTTTTTCGTGATCTCCCCTATGGGAGTGTGCCCTACTACCTGCAGACAGGTATCTTCTTTATACATTCTGGGATTACCCCTCTGGGGTCTGCACCATATGGGTGAATCATTGTTCCACATCTCCTTCGGTCCAAAGCTGTTGATCTTCTCAAGGACAAAGTCCACATCTTCCATTCTCTCCGGATCGATATGCTCCTCAACAAAATAAGCCATAAGTCCCCCGTGGGAGAAGAGTACATTGTCGATCCTGTGGATATAGCGGATGGGATTGTCCTCCGGTATACTTTCCTCCAGCTCCTTTAGCTTCTGCTCCGCAGTATATGCTGCCATGGAACTGTATCCGCTCTCCTCCCTGTCCCATTTGTAGGAAAGATCGTGATTGCCGTAGCACCACAGGGTATCCGGATAGATCTTCGCAAACCGGATCGCCGCGTTAAAGGTCTTCTCATACGCCTCCAGATCGAACCGCTTATGCCAGTCGTCAGGGATATCCATCAGACAGACCGCCCTCTCGGCCAGCCCTTTTTTCATGAGACGGTCTGCCTCCACAAACATCCACGGTTTCAGGTGAATGTCCGGTATTACAAGTACTTTCATCTCACAGCCTCCTTTTTTCGCAAAAGATACATCCGTTCATTTTCTCCCGGTGATATTCTGATTCTCCGGGGTATTCTGATCCTCCGGGACCTTCCGTTCAAAGACATATTCCGTCTCCGATGACAGATCCTCCCGGAAAACATAACCCAGCCGGTCATAATTCCGGATATCTTCCGCTTTCTCTATCTTCATCTCCGCCATATAGCGGACCATATCTCCTCTTGCCATCTTGGCATAGGTACCCTTGGTCACCAGTTTGTCCCCGGCTCTTTCACAGAATACCACCGTCAGGAACCGGTCGCCTTCCCCAAGGTACTTTTCAATACATTTTGAATATTCTTTGGATGCCAGATTAATGATGATCCCGCTGTCATCCCTCACTGCTTTATACAGACAGTCTCCCCAGAAGGAATAGAGATTCCTGTGACCTCCCGGCAATTCCCCTCCGGGCTTCGCTCCCATCTCCAGCCGGTAGGGAGTGACCCCGTCAAGTGGTCTTACCACACCGTAAAAAGCGGAAAGTACCCTCAGGTGTTCCCGGATATAGTCGATCTGCTCCTCCTCGAATACAGCCGGGGCCATATACTGAAAAGCGATCCCCTCG
>CAJGDH010000176.1 GCA_904502145.1 uncultured Eubacterium sp. | reverse complement strand
TGAGGGCGATCTTGAAACCGCTTCCCAGATCCGTGAATTCCCGGATGGCTTTCAGTCTCTTCTCCGCCTCTTCCTTGAGGATCCGGTTTCTCCGGTACATCAGAAATGCATAGGCGGCCCGTTTGGATCTGCCTACCCTGCCTCTCAGCTGGTAGAGCTGGGACAGGCCGAAATTCTGGGCGTCATGGATGATCATGGTGTTGGCGTTGGGGATATCCAGTCCGGTCTCGATGATGGTGGTGGACACCAGCACATCGATCTCCCCCCGGATAAATTCCATCATGATATTCTCCAGCTGCCGTTCATTCATCCGGCCGTGGGCGTATTCCACCCTGGCGTCAGGCACCAGACGGCGGACATCCGCCGCGATCTCTTCGATGCTGCTTACCCGGTTATAAACATAGTAGACCTGGCCGTCCCTGGCCAGCTCCCTCTCGATGGCTTCCCGGACCATCTCCTCATTGTATTCCAGAACATAGGTCTGTACGGCCCGTCGGTCCACGGGAGGAATATTGAGGACACTCATATCCCGAATGCCGGAAAGGCTCATGTGAAGGGTCCTGGGAATAGGGGTGGCGGACATGGCCAGCACATCCACGTTTTTCCTCAGATCCTTGATCTTCTCCTTCTGGCGGACGCCAAAGCGCTGTTCCTCATCGATGATCAGGAGCCCCAGCTGCCTGTATTCAATCTTGGAGGAAAGGAGCTTATGGGTGCCGATGACGATATCGATAGTCCCCTTTTTAAGCCCCTCCTGGATCTCCCTGGTTTCTTTGGGGGTACAGAACCTGGAGAGCATCCTGATCTCCACCGGATAGTGTTCCATCCTTTCCTTAAAGGAATTGTAATGCTGCTGGGCAAGGATGGTGGTGGGTACCAGCATAGCCACCTGACGGCTGTCCTGGACAGCCTTGAAAGCAGCCCTGATGGCCACTTCGGTCTTGCCGTATCCCACGTCCCCACAGATCAGACGGTCCATGATCCTGGGACTTTCCATATCATGTTTGGTGTCATCTATGGCGTTAAGCTGATCCTCGGTCTCCTCATAGGGGAAGAGTTCTTCAAACTCCCTCTGCCAGACCGTATCCTGGCCAAAGACGAACCCCCGCCCCGCCTGGCGGCTGGCATAAAGCCTGATCAGGTCTTTGGCGGCAATCTGTATGCTGGACCTTACCCGGTTCCTGGTCTTGGTCCATTCCGGGCTGTTCAGCTTGTTCAGTTTAGGTTTTTTGGCACTGCTGGAAGCGTATTTCTGGATCATCTCCAGCTGGGATGCCGGGAACAGATAATTGCTGTCATCCTGGTATCCGATACTGATGTAGTCCTTCACCACACCTTCGTTCTCTATACTTTCAATTCCGCGGTAGATCCCCAGACCGTAGCGCTCATGGACCACATAGTCCCCGATGGACAGGTCCGTCAGCACCCGGATCCTCTGTCCTCCCATGCCGGCATATTTCCGGGACTTCTTCTTTTTCCTTTCCTTGAAGATATCCTTCTCCGTCAGTACGGCAAAACGGATATCCGGGTAAGAAAAGCCCGTGCTTAACCTGCCGGGGACCACCATGATCTCCCCCGCCACGATGGTCCGGTCATAATCCGGCGCGAACCAGGCGTTAAGATCATAGGACCTGAGATCTTCCGCCAGTCGTTCCGCCCTGGTCCGGGAAGAACTCATGAGAATCGTCTGATAACCGTCTTTCTTCCATTTTTTCAGGTCCTTGACCAGCTCTTCAAAGCTGTTGTTGTAAGGGCTGATGGACCTGCTGTTGATCATGTGGGTGCACGCCGGCCGGAAATAGTCCTGGGCCGTGATCAGGTCATTCAGAAGGATAAGGGGCCTCTTCGCGATCCTTTCCAGGATCAGGTCCGTAGGGTACATCCGGTCAGCCTGCCCCGGAAGGATATATCCTCCTTCAAGCCGGCTTTCCATGGACATGAGGAATTCCTCCTCACTGACCCTTCCCCTCTCGATGCTGCGCTGTGCCTCATCGATAAAGATCAGGGTATCCCCGGGAAGGTAGTCAAGCAAAGACTCCGTCTCCTCATAAAAATAGGATAAAAGGGCCTCATTCTGAAGGGCAGTCCCGTCGGAAGACAGTTCTTCCGTGGCCCGGATCACCATCTTTCTCAGACGTTCCTTCTCCTTGTTCTTCTTCTGCCCTTTGAACCAGGCTTCCCGTAAAGCATACTCCTCCCGCATCTTAGCCACCGCGTCCCGGATCCGGTCCCGGGTCAGGATCATATCGGAAGCCGGGTATACGGTGATGGAGGAAAGCTTCTCTATACTCCTCTGGGAGTCCACGTCGAAGGACCGGATGGTGTCCACCTCTTCCCCCCACAACTCAATACGAACCGGGGCCTCCTCCGTCAGGGGAAAGATATCCACGATTTCTCCCCGCACAGAAAAATCCCCCGGTTTCTCAACAAGTCCGGTATATTCATATCCCATCTCGGTCAGCTTGAGCCTGAGGGCAGGCAGCTCGATGATGGAAGTTTCGTCTATGGTAAAGCATTCCGACCGGAAGGCCTGGAAAGGGATCAGTTTCTCCAGCAGTACATCCAGGCAGGCCACAATGGTCAGAGATTCCCCGTCGGACAGCCTCCGGAAGATCTCCATCCTTTTCTCCACCAGGTGGTTGCTGTGAATGTCCGCCTGATAGAAGAGAACATCCTTGGAAGGATAGTAGACGGTCCCCTGGTCAAAAAAACTCAGGTTTTCATAGAGCTGTCTGGCTGTCTCCTCACGGTAGGTAAGGACCAGACAGCAGGGACTGTCCGCTCCCAGGGCGGCGATAAGGTGGCTCTTCTGGGAGTCCCCGCAGCCTGTGATCTGGATGGGAAAGGTTCTCCGCTCCAGATCCTCTCTGATCAGATTATATTCTTTATATGAGTTCAGTGGTTCCGTCAGTGCTCTTCGGCTCTTGTCCTGCATCTTTTACCTCATCCGGGTTTTCTGTCTCTTCAGATCTTACTGCTTCTTCCGGTTTTTCTGTCTCTTCAGGTCTTACTGTTTCTTCCGGTTTTTCTGTATTCGCTGCTTCCACCGGGTCATCCGGTTTGGACGCCTCTTTCTTCTTTTTTTTCTTCTGTTTAGGTGTATTATAGAGATTCATGGCTTTGCCGATCTCGTCTTCCACGATCAGTTCGGCCGCCTTGGCCGCCTTATCCAGGGCCTCCTCGATCACCGGCAGCTCATCCGGTTTAAAACGGCTCAGGACATAGTCGGCCAGGTCCACGCCGGGGTGTCTCTCCCCGCCGATCCCTACCCTGATCCTGGGAAAGGTATCCCCTCCCAGATGGCGGATAATGCTTTTGATCCCGTTGTGTCCCCCTGCGCTGCCTTTTTTCCGGATCCGCAGTTTCCCCGGTTCCAGGCTGATATCGTCATAGATGATCAGGATATCCTCGGGGTCCAGCTTGTAAAAGTCCGCGGCAGCCCGGACACTCTCCCCGCTTAAATTCATGTAGGTGAGAGGCTTCATGATCAGGACCCGCTGGCCGCCGATAAAACCCGAGCCGGTGAGGGCCTTAAGCCTGTGCTGGTTGACGACGATGCCGTTGGCCGCGGCGATCTTGTCCGCCGCCATATATCCGATATTATGTCTGGTCCCTTTATATTCCTTGGTGGGATTGCCCAGACCTACGATCAATTTCATAATCTTTTCCTCACTCTTCTCCGCACTGCCGGTTCTTCCCAGCAGCTTCCGGATTGCTTCACCGATCATTATCTTCTCCTTTCAGGAAATGATCCACGATCCTGCCGGCTGACCGGTCGTCAAAGAAATCATTGTGGAGCCGGGCAAAAGCCTGCACCTTGTTAAGGTCCCAGCCCTCCCGGCGTATAATTTCGATCAGTTCCTCCGTGTCGGAGACGATGGGTCCCGGCGCGGTCTTCTCATAGTCAAAATAGAAGCCCCTGTCCTCGTGGATATAGGATTCCTTATCGAAGGCATAGAGGATGATGGGCCGGTTCAGGAGAGCATATTCCACCGTGATGGAGGAATAGTCGGTGATCAGGATATCCGTCATACATAAAAGTTTACGGACATTGGGGAAATCGGTCATATCAATGACACAGTCCGGCACCACGTCCCCCTGTATCTGGGGATGGAGACGGACCATAAGGCAGTATTCCTCCCCCAGTTCCTTTGTGAAACGGTCAAAATCAAAATGCGCCAGAAGTCTGCGGTCTTCCTCCTCGTCCTGGCGGAAGGTGGGGGCGTAAAGGATCCATTTCTTCCCTTTCATGGATGGATACTTCTTTATGAGCTTTTCCTTCCATCCCCCGATATTGTGCTTTCTGAAATAATA
>CAJGDH010000175.1 GCA_904502145.1 uncultured Eubacterium sp. | reverse complement strand
TTCATGTTTTTTTATTCATATATGACAATCCCTTCCGGATTAAGTTTATCTCTGCCCCTTATCGTAGGGGATTCCCTCCGCTTTCGGAGCCCGGCTGTTGGTGGAAGCGATGGCCAGGACCAGAAGGGAGATGATGTAGGGAAGCATGTTATATAAGGTACTGGGCAGGTGGAGGGCCACCAGGGCGGAAAATCCGGTGTAGACGTTGGACAGGGCCCGGAGAAGTCCGAAGAGGACTGCGGCCAGGGCGATGTTGACCGGCTTCCACTGACCGAAGATCATTACGGCCAGGGCCAGGAAACCGAATCCGGCGACACCATTTTCAAATTTCCATTCACTGACGCCGGCGGTGATGTAGGCGATTCCTCCCAGGCCTCCGAGAAGACCGGAGATCAGGACGCCGGCATAGCGCATCTTATATACATTTATTCCCACGGAATCCGCTGCCTGAGGATGCTCTCCGCAGGCCATCAGGCGCAGACCGAACCGGGTACGGTAAAGGATGACCACAGAAGCGGCCAAAGCGATGAGGGCAATGACCATGAACCAGTTCAGCTCAAAGCTTCCCAACTGAACGGAGATGGCCTTCTTCTGTTTGATATACTGGATGGTGGAGGACACATTGTTGGGATCCTCCATCATATTGAGGGCCTTGACCAGTACGGTCGCCGCAGCGGTGGCCAGCATGTTCATGGCGGTTCCCACCAGGGTCTGGTCAGCGTTGAAATTGATGGCTGCCACCGCCAGGAAGAGGGAAAAGATCATCCCGAAGAGGATACTCCCCAGTATTACCATGACCATCATGGGGAAGGCGGACAGGCCGGACATGTATTTCATGACCAAGGCACCCCCCAGGGCCCCCATTACCATGACACCTTCAAGGCCCAGGTTAATGACGCCGCTGTGCTCGGAGAAGCAGCCGCCGAGGGCGACAAGAAACAGTACGGATGCATAGATCAGTGTGTATTGGATCAAAAGACTCATCCTATTCGCCCCCTCTCTTTGCATTTGCCATGGTCAGTTTTTCCTGGACACGACGGTTCATGATGTGTTTGAAAATGAATACAAAACTGCAGAAATAGATGATGATGGCCAGGATCAGATCGGAGATCTGTGAGGCATATACCATCTTGTTGACATAGGATCCTCCGCTGGTCACATGCTGGATGAAAAATGCGGAAAGGATGCTTCCGATAGGGTTGAGGCCCCCGAGGAAGGCTGCCGCGATCCCGTTGAATCCCATGCCGGGCACGCTGGTCTGCGCGCAGGACCACTGCTCGATCCCGCTTAAGTAAAGGAAACCTGCGCCAAGGCCGGCCAGGCAGCCGGAGATAAACATGGTCAGGATAATGTTCTTCTTCTCCTTCATGCCGGCATATTTGGCCGCGTGCTTGTTGAAACCGGTGGCTTTAAGCTCATAGCCCAGTTTTGTCTTGGACATGATGAACCAGACCAGAACGGCAAAAAGGATGGCCAGGGGAATCGCGATAGTCACGTACCGGTTACCGGAGAAGAGGCCGGACAGGCCCAGACTGGGAATGATGGCTCCCGGATTGTTGGTCCTGAGGGCACCGGTGTAGGTGGTGCTGGATTCCTTGACTTTGGTGAGGAGTGTGTTGATGGTATACAGGCTGATCCAGTTGAACATGATACTGGCGATGACTTCGTTGACGTTACGGTAGGCTTTCAGGGCGCCCACCGCAGCCCCGAGGATGCCCCCGCCGATCATGGCGGCGATCAGGCAGACATACCAGGGCATCTGCCAGGCCAGGGCCAGGTAGAGGCTAAGTCCTGC
This sequence comes from uncultured Eubacterium sp., assembly GCA_904502145.1. Classification (GTDB taxonomy): domain Bacteria; phylum Bacillota; class Clostridia; order Lachnospirales; family Lachnospiraceae; genus Anaerobutyricum. The sequence continues at coordinate 2,567 of CAJGDH010000175.1, read as the reverse complement.
CCCCACGGTATACTGCCCCGAGGCACCGATATTGAACAGCCCTACCTTGTAGGCAAAGAGGACCGATAAGGTGCACATCAGAAGCGGAGCAGTCTTGACCAGGGTGCTGCCGAAATATTCCAGGGCCACCTCCGGTCTCGGGAAATAAAGGAAGTTTTTCAGGATGGCGATCATGGCCGCGTTGGCTTCCGCCGGATTGATGCAGACCAGGACGATGTATCCCACCAGGAGTCCGAGAGCGATGCAGATCAGGGAAGCCAGCAGGGTCTGAAAACCATCACTGTGCATTATGGATTTCTTCTCATTTGTATTCAATGACTCACACCTCCTGTCCCTTTTCATTTTCTGTCTCTTGCGGCTTATCCTGCCGCATATCCTGTCTCTTGGCTCCGGTCATGTACAGACCGAGCTCTTCTATGGTCACTTCTTCGGGATCAAATTCTCCCACCAGTTCCCCTTCGTACATGACCAGGATACGGTCGGATACATCCATGACTTCGTCCAGCTCGAGACTGACTAAAAGGATACCCTTCCCGGCGTCTCTCTGGGCGATCAGTTCTTTGTGGATCATCTCTATGGCGCCGATATCCACGCCCCTGGTGGGCTGGACCGCGATGAGCAGCTTCGGGGACCGGTCGATCTCCCTTGCGATCACGGCTTTCTGCTGGTTGCCTCCCGACATGGACCGGGCGATGGTGGAGGGTCCCTGTCCGGAACGGACGTCATATTCCTCGATCAGCCGGTTGGCATAGGAACGGATCTCGTCCTTTTTCAGGATGCCCAGGCTGCTGGTGAACTGAGGTTCAAAATACCTCTGAAGTACGATGTTGTCCTCCAGGGAATAATCCAGGACCATACCATGTTTGTGCCGGTCTTCCGGGATGTGGCTGGTCCCCATGACCGAACGCTTCCGGATGGATTCCCTGGTCAGGTCCTGTCCATCCAGGAAGATGGTGCCGTTTTTTAACGGCTCCAGGCCCGACAGGCCGTAGATCAGTTCCGTCTGGCCGTTTCCGTCGATGCCGGCGATACAAACGATCTCGCCGCTTCTTACCTGGAAGGTCACATCATGGACTTTATCCTTCTTGTGGTGGCCCGATGCCACACTCATGTGGCTGACATCCAGGATGACATCGCCGGGTTTGGATTTAGTCTTTTCCACCTTAAAACTCACGTCTCTGCCCACCATCATGGCGGACAGTTTCTCCGGGGTGGTGTCGCAGGTATTTACCGTGCCGACATATTTTCCCTTTCTTAAGACCGTACACCGGTCAGATACTTCCATGATCTCGTTCAGTTTATGCGAAATAAAGAGTATGCTTTTTCCTTCCGCCGCCAGATCCTTCATGATCTGCATGAGCTCGGCGATCTCCTGGACACTCAGGACGGCTGTGGGCTCGTCGAAGATCAGGATCTCATTGTCCCGGTAGAGCATCTTGAGGATCTCCGTCCTCTGCTGCATACCTACCGTGGTATTCTCGATCAGGGCGTCCGGATCAACCTGCAGATGGTATTTCTCCGAAAGCTCCATCACCTTTTTTCTGGCCTCATCCTTCCGGAGAAGGCCTCCCTTGACCGGCTCCACACCCAGGATGATATTGTCCAGGACCGTGAAGCATTCCACCAGTTTGAAATGCTGGTGGACCATGCCGATCCCCAGGTCGTTGGCATCGTTGGGATTGTGGATCTCCACCTTCTTTCCGTCTTTATAGATCTCTCCTTCTTCCGGCTGATACAGACCGAACAGAACACTCATCAGCGTGGATTTGCCGGCTCCGTTCTCACCGAGAAGAGCATGGATCTCGCCCTTTTTCAAGGTCAGGGTAATGTTGTCATTGGCGATGATCCCTGGAAAACGCTTTGTGATATTACGCATTTCGACTGCATATTCTGACATGCCTTGCTTCTCCTTTCTTTCCCGGTGCCTACCGGATCGTGCCTTCCCTGACATTGACCTTTATGTCCGTCTCAGGAAATGCGTCGAGGGAATCACTGATCTTAAGATCCCCGTCAAAGATCCGCTTTACGAGTGCCTTATAGTCATCCACCGTGAAATCGTCGTTCCACTGGGTGGAGTCAAGAGGAAGTCCTACATAATTGACGGACATATCTTCCCCGGAAACCAGTCCGAGACTTTCGATCTTTCCGACATGTTCACTCCATGTATTGTCAAAAATGATGGCATTCAGGATCGCGTCCACCGTAGCAGGAAGGCTCTTGAGGGCCGAGGTGACGGTCATCCCTTCCTGGTATTCATCAATGATGGGCTTCTGGTCACTGTCCACGCCGATCACCTTGCCGTTTTTCTTGGCAGCCGCCTCCGCGACTGAGGTGAAGACACCGCCGCCGCAGGCAAAGACCACTTCCGTCCCGTTACTGTACCAGGTGTCCATGGCTGCCGTGATCTCCGTGGAGCCGAAGAACTGGCCGGCATAGGCATACTGCATGGAAACCTGATCCGTGATGCCCATCTCTTTGGCTGCATCGTTGGCTCCCTGGACGAATCCGTAGCCGTAACGCATAACACCCGGCACCGCCATACCGCCCAGGAAACCCAGGTCCTTATA
>CAJGDH010000174.1 GCA_904502145.1 uncultured Eubacterium sp. | reverse complement strand
GTTTTATGTCCGTCATCAGAAAAAATCTTCAGCAGGCCATACAGATCCCTGATCCTGGCTGCGTCACTGTAGTTCAAACGATACCAGGCCGTGTCGGCAGCCACTGTTTTCAGGTATGCTTTTGTAATAGGTGAATTGCCGGAATATTCAAAAAATTCAAGATTAGGGCTTCCGTCCAGCGCCTTCTCCCCGATGGTTTCAAGGCTGTCAGGCAGCCTCAGTTTGACCAAGGCTTCATTTTCCGCCAGGGAATAATCCGCCAGACCGGTGATCCCCTCAGGGATGGTCAACTCTTTATCCTGATCTTTGTCTTCATAATAACAGAGAACCTGGTCTTTGATGAGGAAGGGTGAATCCTGCTCTTCCATCCAGGGCGTCCCGGTAAATGCGCGGGGCATGATACATTCCACACTTTCCGGAAGCTCCAGCTTTTTCAGGGAACTGCATCCCTCAAATGCGCTTCTTCCCACCAGGCTGATGTCTTCACCCAGTTTTACCCGGCGGAGCTTTTCACATCCGGTGAGCATACCGTCGGGAAGTGCGGTGATCCCGTCAGGAACCAGGACCTTCCTGATCCGTTCTTTATATTTTGTCCATGGATATCCGCCCACGGAGGGACTCCCCTGCCCTTCCAGTCTCAGGACACCGTTGCCGTCCAATGTACAGGTGATTCCGGGACCGCAGCTTTCCTTGTCCACCAGCAGATTAAAGAAATGATTCCAGGTCCATCTTCCGCCCAGGATCAGCCCGCAGAGAAGGACCAGGCAGGCAGCTCTTTTCAGGAATTTTTTCTTCCCCCTGCCGGATCCGGCCTTTTTGGTATTGACCCTCCTGACCGTGTAGGATCCGGTTCTCAGCTTCTCCAGGTCGTCCTTGAACTGACGGGCATTTCTGTATCTTTTCTTCGGCTCATAGGCACAGGCCCTTAAGATGATATTTTTAAAGGCTTCCGAACCTTCCGCCGGGGCCGGGACCGGCTCGGTCCCTTCCAGTCGTTTGCGGAAGGCTTTGTCCCTGTCCTGGAAATAAAGAACAGGTTTTTTCATATCCACAAAGGGATCCTTATCCTTGTTCATCAGGGTGTAGAGAAGGATTCCCACCGCATAGAGGTCAGTGGAAGGATTGCGGAGGTCATTCTCATGGGCTTCCGGGGCGGTATATCGGAAGGTACCGCTGGTACCCAGGGACATCACGGTATCCTTCAGGATACTGTTGATCCCGAAATCACACAAAACATAATCCCCGTCTTCATTGATCAGGATATTCTCAGGTTTGATGTCCCCGTGAACGATCCCTTCTTTTTCCGCCGCTTCCAGGGCATCACACAGGTCTGCCCCCAGGGCGGCGACCTCCATCTCTGCCAGCTCTCCGGCCACAAGTTTTTCTTTAGCGCTCTGCAGACAGTCTGTCCGGACGAAGATGAAGGAGCCGACCGCCTCTTCATCCTCCAGCAGATCTGCCTGATGAATGGTCAGGATATGCCTGTTGTCTTTAAGCTTATCCATCTCCCGGATCTTGTCCAGGCATTCGGCGGCGATCTTGCGATAATAATCGCGCACAGCTTCTCTCTGCGCCCTTTCCTTTTCCGCTTCGGCCTCCTCCCGGCGCCTGATCTCTTTTAAGAGCTCGGCCCCTTTAAGGCCCTGGGGCAGGCCCGGATCCTCCTTCTCTGCCGACTGTCCCTGTGACCTCTCTTTGAGACGGTCTTTTTTACTCTTTGCTTTGTCTTCCGTATCGGCCTCAGGGTCTGTTCCTGCGATCTCATTCATGATCGCGGGAGTGATGATGCCTCCCCTGGGTATCTCCAGGATCTTGATGGCAGAGACGGCACCGGATTCCTTATCGATTGCTTTATATACCGTGCCGAAGGAGCCGGAACCGATCTCTTCGGTCAGTTCCCAGCCTTCCCATCCGGCAGGCATTTTGATCTCAGAATATATTCCCATACTTGTCTCCTCTTTATTCATCACACAGGAGGGTTTTAAGGTCCTTATTGCCGCTTACATCCAGGGCTTTCAGAAGGTTTTTCCGACAGCACAGGATCTCGAGCTTAGGAGATTCACTGACATCCAGTTCCGTCAGTTCATTATCCTCACAGTTGAGATATACCATTTCTTTTCCGGTTTTGATCTTTTTCAGGCTGTTTTCCCTGCACTCCACCTCTTCCAGAGCAGGGGCTCCGGAAAGGTCCAGATCCGTAAGCCGGTTGTTGCTGACATACAGACAGGTCAGAGCAGAGTTTTCTCCGGGCTGCAGACTCTCCAGTTCATTGTTGCAAAGGTCGATAAGCTCAAGCTTGCCATTGCCTGTCAGGTCCATGGATTTAAGCCGGTTTCCTCCGGCCATCAATTGCTTAAGATCGGGACAATGTCCGGGATCCAGGGTCTCCAGTTCATTTCCTGCGCAGGATAATTCCTGAAGTTTTTCGGTGTGGGACAGGTCCAGAGCCTTCAGTTTCATCCCGTCACAGGATAAAACCTTCAGTTTGCCGCAGCCGGACAGATCAAGCTCACTGATGCTGTTTCCGTCACAGAGAAGCTCCTTCAGCTCCCCGGCCTTATCCGTTTTCAGTTTCTCCAGGCGGTTATTCCTGCAATTAAGCCGGGTCAGATTGTCCATATGCAGCTTGAGATGCTTAAGCCCGTTGCCTTCCACATCCAGTGTTCTGAGAGATTTAAGCCCACTCAGATCCAGATCGGATAAAGAACAGTTCAGGCTGACCTCTTCCAGTTTTGTATTTTTACTCAGGTCCAGTTTCTTCAGTGACCCGGATCTGATCTCCAGATCAGTAAGCTCAGTGTTCTGTGACAGATCCAGCTTCTCCGGTTTGCAATATCTGACGGAAAGTTTTTTGAGGGCAGTGTTCTGCTCCAGATCGATCTTATCCTGATAGGAAGCCAGGTATAAAAGCTCCAGCTTCTGATTTTTACTTAAGTCCAGTTCCTTCAGTTTATTGGTGGCGATCCTGACCTCCTTAAGTTTCTGATTGCCGGTAAGGTCAACCTCCTCAACATAGAAGGACATGGATTTCTTCTCCCCCGGCTCCCAGTAATCCGCATAGATAGAGAAGGATTCCAGCTCCGTAAACAGACCGATCCCCTTCAGGCTTGTCCCCTGAAAATCTTTTTTCAGATCGATGGTGGTAACACGGTCAAGCTCTTTTACCGACAGGATCCCGTCTCCGTCCCGGTCAAATGATCTGCTCACATAAGCCCGGAAATCTTTGTCCGGAAAATTGGTGGAATTGATCTTTACGCTTCTGACCTTCTGCCTCCTTGCTGCCTGGGCGGTGGCAAAAGGTATGCTCAGCAATACGGTGGCCAGGGTCATCAGCAGCACAGCCTGCTTTATCTTACCTGTTTTTCTTATCCTCATAACTAAACTCCCATGAAAACTTGTATACTTCTTTTTAACCCTATCCCCTATCATATCAAAAACTGAATAAAAATGCATCATTCAGATTATTTTTTTCTCAGGAAAGGATCACACTCTGCCAGGGTCTGATATGCAGGAGCTTTTCGTCCCTCTCAGGTTCAGTGCCGGTGTACCAGATCTCCTCCCCGCAGCCGTCGGGAATCATCTCTGCCACTGTATCCCCGGAAAGATTGAACCAGCACCATAGCTTTTTTCCTTCATATTCCCGGATGTAGGCGATCACCCGGTCATCACTTTCCAGAGGGCTGATTCCGCCGTAAAGAAGGCAGTCACTCCACTTTCCTTCCCGGCGGAAAGCGATCATGTCCCTATAGAAGGACAGGATGCTGTCAGGATCCTTCATCTGGGCTTCAGCATTGGTTTCCGGGTATTCTTCCGTCATACCGATCCAGGGCCTGGTCTCCGAGAATCCCCCGTACTGCTCATTATTCCAGGGGAAGGGAGTCCTACCATGGTCCCTGCTCCGTAAGTTGAGGGCCCCGATGACATCCTCCGGGCTCATCCCTTCTTCCAGCCCTCTTTTCCACAGATCATGACTGGACAGGTCATTGAATTCCCCGATCCTTACCCTCCGGAAATTCACCATGCCAAGTTCCTGGCCCTGGTAGATAAAGGGGATCCCCCGCATGAAAAAATACATGGCCCCAAGGGTCTTCACCGCTTCGGGGTTATGAGCATCCTTTCTCAGATATTTGCTCGCAGCACGGGGCTGATCATGGTTTTCCAGGAAATTTGCAGGCCAGCTGAAGGGCTGGGTCTCCATCTGCACCTTCATCAGCTGGTCCCCCCACTCCCGGATGGTCCAGTCCCTGGGATGGAGCCAGGTATCCTGAAAATCCAGCTCTGTGGGGACAAAATCAAACATCATGTCAAAGTATCCGTCTTTGCCGATATATTTTCCCCTGTTTTCCTCCTTGACTCCATAGGCCTCCG
>CAJGDH010000173.1 GCA_904502145.1 uncultured Eubacterium sp. | reverse complement strand
TCTTCCGGGTGGCCGTCCCCTGTTTTTAAAGAAAGGTAATCTGCTGCCTCACGCATCTCCTGACATAGGGCATCGGTATACCTGTCCTGAACCTCCTCTGTGGAAGGAAAGGACAGAAAATCGCAGTAATTACATTTGCGGACACAAAAGGGGATATGGATATAGACTTCGATTTCCTTCATATCTTAATGATCAACTCTTCCTGATCAGTCTTCATCCAGCTTCAGGACACTGAGGAAGGCCTTCTGGGGCACCTCGACACTGCCGATCTGCCTCATTCGCTTCTTACCTTCCTTCTGCTTTTCCAGAAGCTTCTTCTTACGGGTGATATCTCCGCCGTAACACTTGGCCAGGACATCCTTCCTCACCGCTTTGACGGTTTCCCTGGCGATGATCTTGCTGCCGATGGCCGCCTGGATCGGGATCTCGAAAAGATGTCTCGGGATCTCTTCCTTCAGTTTCTCACAGTATTTTCTTCCTCTTTCATATGCGCTGGAAGAATGAACGATAAAGGATAAGGCATCCACCTGCTCCCGGTTGATCAGGATATCCAGTTTCACCAGGGAGGACTGCTGGTAGCCTTTAAGTTCATAATCAAATGAAGCATATCCCCTGGACCTGGATTTCAGGGCATCAAAAAAATCATAGATGATCTCATTGAGGGGAAGCTCATATTTGAGCAGCGCCCTGGTCTCTTCCATATATTCCATGGAGATATAGGTTCCACGCCTCTCCTGGCAGAGGGTCATGATCGGCCCCACATATTCCTTGGTCACCATGATCTCCGCGGAGACGATGGGTTCCTCCATATATTCGATGGTGGAAGGATCCGGCAGGTTGGTGGGGTTGGTAAGGTCGAAGCATGTCCCGTCCGTGAGATGGACTTTATAGATAACACTGGGTGCCGTGGACACAAGGTCAAGGTTATATTCCCTCTCCAGCCTCTCCTGGATGATCTCCAGATGGAGGAGGCCCAGGAATCCGCAGCGGAAACCGAAGCCCAAAGCAACGGAGGTCTCCGGCTCGTACTGGAGGGCAGCGTCATTGAGCTGCAGCTTTTCAAGGGCATCCCTAAGATCCGGATACTTGGCTCCGTCCGCAGGGAAGATCCCGCAATAAACCATGGGGAGTACCTTTTTATATCCCGGGAGGGGCTCCGCGCAGGGACGGTCCGCATCGGTAACCGTATCTCCCACCCGGGTATCCTTCACATTTTTCAGGCTGGCAGTGATATAGCCTACCATTCCGGCAGAAAGTTCATCGCAGGGGATAAACTGTCCTGCACCGAAGGTACCCACTTCAACGACCTCAGCCTTGGCTCCGGTGGCCATCATGAGCATATTTGTACCTTTCCGGATCCGCCCTTCCTTGATCCGGGCGAAGATGATCACCCCTTTATAGGAATCATAGATACTGTCGAAGATCAAGGCCTGAAGAGGCTCGTCCGGACTGCCTTCCGGTGCGGGGATCTTCTCCACGATCTGTTCGAAGACCTCCTCGATATTGATCCCGTTCTTTGCGGAGATCTGGGGGCAGCCCTCCGCTTCGATGCCGATCACATCCTCGATCTCGGCTACAACCCTCTCCGGCTCTGCACTGGGGAGATCGATCTTATTGATGACAGGAAGGATCTCCAGATTCGCATCGATGGCAAGGTATACATTTGCCAGGGTCTGGGCTTCGATCCCCTGGGCGGCATCCACCACCAGGATGGCTCCCTCACAGGCAGCCAGGCTGCGGCTGACCTCGTAGTTAAAGTCCACGTGGCCCGGGGTATCGATCAGGTTGAAGACATACTCCTCCCCGTCTTTTGCTTTATATATGGTACGGACAGCCTGGGATTTGATGGTGATCCCCCGCTCCCGCTCAAGATCCATGTTGTCCAGGACCTGGTCCTGCATCTCCCGTTCCGTCAGAAGACCTGTCTTCTCGATGATCCGGTCTGCCAGGGTGGACTTGCCATGATCTATATGTGCGATGATACAAAAATTCCTTATATTTTTCTGGTCTATTCCGGCCAATCCTGTTTCCTCCGTTTTTTCAGAAAGTGATCTGATCTGCACAGTCTTTATGACTGCACATCGTTATTCATTGTATCATGAATGGGAAATCGGTTGCAATATCTTTGTTATTTTTTCGGTATCTTTGAACATTTTTCTATTGACAAAAGCAAGGTCAGCCACTATTATGTAATAGTATGTTTGCATTAAGCTATCGTGTCTCAATTAATGCAATGCATGAAGATTGAATCATATCATATATATAATATTTTCGGAGGTGTACAGATTGGCTAACATCAAATCTGCAAAAAAGAGAATCTTAGTAATCAATAAGAAAACACTCAGGAACAAAGTGGTAAAATCCAGAGTGAAAACTTATATCAAGAAAGTGGAAGCAGCCATCAAAGCTGAAGATAAAGAGGCAGCAACTGTTGCATTACAGGATGCCATCGCCGAGATCAGCAAAGCTGCATCCAAGGGCATCTACCATAAGAACACTGCTTCCAGAAAGATCTCCCGTCTTACAAAAGCAGTCAACAAGATTGCCTAATCGAATATGAATGATCAACCCCGGAAAGAGCGGCTGCTTTCCGGGGTTTTGTTTTCTTGATTATATGTACATTATAAGCACAAGCGGATCAGCAGCATCTCCAGGCCGATCTGATCCGGCAGAATACCTGTCTTGATCTCTTCCTCCAGCTTTACTGCCTGATCCAGACAGGCTTCCAGCTGATCCTGACTGTATAGCCTCAGCTGTGACCCGTATCTTTTGACGCTGAAGGGGGGAATCCCCGCTGCCTTGGCGATCTCTGCCTCAGACCTGTACTGGGCCTGCATGGATTTGATGATGACCAGGATACGGTATTGCCTGATGATCAGAAAGAGGATATGCATGGGGGCCTCCCTGAGAAGGATCAGGTCATTATAGTAGGCAAGAGCCTCCCTCTGGTTCTTCTGGGCCAGGGCTGTCACCATGGCGAAAATCTTATCCTGGATCTGAACGGAAATGATCTGATCGATGGCATCCCGGGTCGCGATCTCCTCCGGGCCCAGGTATGAGATCAGCTTCTCTGTTTCCGTACGGATCCTGAACATATCATCTCCGATCAGGGAAACCATATATCTGGCATCGTCCTCACGGATCTTCTTTTTCGCCTCACCGAGGATCCTGGCTACGAACCTGACCAAGGTATCCTCCTTCTGATTTTTCTTAAGGAATTCCGCCACATAACCGTTCTTTTTGATCCACTTGTAGGCTTTAGCCCGTTTATCCACCTCGTTGTCACAGATGATCATACAGGTGGTTTCCGGCATCTGCTCCAATACTCTCAGGAATTCGTCCCCGCCGGTTTTCAGGATGTTGGTCTGCTGAAAGAAGATCAGTCTCTTCTCACTGAAAAAGGGAAATGTGGATGCAAGATCTGCCAGCTGAGACAGGTCGATCTTCCCCTCTTCGTAGCGGGTATAATTCATCTCATCGTCGGGGTGCACCAGGGCATCCTTCAGCATCTTGCCGGCCCGGTAGATCAGATATCCCTCGTCCCCTGTCAGCAGGTATACTTTATGAAATTGTCTTTCCTTTATATTTTTGGCAATCTCTTTCATCCGATTTCAAATCCTCAGTCATCCTTCAGCTGTCGGGCAAAAGCCCTGAGAAGCTGGGCGGTGATCCCCCAGATGGTATATTTCCTGTACTGATAGAAAAGAGTTTCCTGTTCCATCTTGCGCCAGTGATAATTCCTTCCCCCCACGATACGGTCAAAGGGAAAATCATCCTTAAACACAGGCTGATAGGATATGCGGTAAGCCTCAGGCTCCGTGTTTCTGATAAAGCTGAGGGGCAGACGGAAAACCTCCGATACTTCATCCTTACTGTAAGATTCCTCATAATCTTTGAGGATGGCGACATAAGGATAGATGATCACATTTCCTGCCCGGAAAACATCCGTGGGTCCGATAACCTGTAACTGACCGGAAGAGATGCAAAGTTCCTCACAGGTTTCCCTGACCGCCGCCTCCTCCGGGGTCTCCCCGGGTTCCATGGCACCCCCCGGCAGACAGATGTCACCGGGCTGGTGGACGATCATTCCCGACCGGACTTCAAGCAGGATCTCATACCCCTCATCCGTTTCGATGAGAGGTATACATACCGCACTCTTGAACCGGCGCTCATCACCGATCACTCCGGGTTTATGATTTTTTATCTTTCCAAAAAGATCATCCATTACCCTCTCACCTTTTCCTTCAGCCAAGGAGTTCCTGCCACTCTGCCTCTTTGAATCCCACGAGGACATCGTCCCCTTTGATCAGGATCGGCCTTTTCACCAGCATCCCGTCGGAAGCAAGCAGGGCATACTGTTCATCTTCCGTCATC
>CAJGDH010000172.1 GCA_904502145.1 uncultured Eubacterium sp. | reverse complement strand
GGAACCCCCTTGTCACGGAGACGTCCCGCAGGCAGGTCCATGACCTTCAGTCCATGCATGTTCCCGTCCTGGGTGAAGAGGACCAGTTTGTCTGTATTCATGCAGGGAATGATGAAGGAGTATTCCGCCTTTACCGTCTCTTCGTTACGGTCGTAGATGGACCTGTCCAGGGTCTTTCCGTAGCCGAACCGGTCCATGACGAAAACCACTTCCTTTTCTTCCACAGGAAGTTCTTCCACCACTGCCGCCTTGGCATTCATAAGGACAGTCTTCCGCTCGAAACCGTACTCTTTTTTGATCTTCAGAAGGTCTTTTTTGATGACCTTCTTCATCTCTTCCGGATCTTTGAGGATCTTCTCATATTGATTGATCTCGGAGAGAAGCTTGGCATACTCTTCCTGCAGGGCAAGGATCTCCAGCCCGATCAGGCGGTAGAGGCGCATCTCCAGGATGGCGGTAGCCTGTTTCTCCGTAAAGCGCAGTTTAGAAGCCTGTTTTTTTGACTTCTGGCTGCGGAAATTGATTCCCTCCGTCTTACCTTCGATCAGGCAGGCTTTTGCCTCTTTGATATTGCTGCTTCCTCTTAAGATCTCGATGATCAGGTCGATCACGTCGCAGGCCTGGATCAGGCCCTCTTTGATTTCTTTCTGTTCCAGGGCTCTTTCCAGAAGAGTGGTATATTTTCTTCTGATCAGCTCATAGTGGAAGTTGGTATGATGACGGATGATATCTTTAAGGCTTAACTGTTCCGGCCTTCCGTCCACGATGGCCAGCATATTTACCCCGAAGGTATCCTCCAGCTTTGTCTTTTTATACAGGAGATTCTTCAGTCTCTCCACGTCAGCGTTCTTTTTCAGCTCCAGAACGATGCGGATCCCTTCCTTGGAGGATTCATTGGAGATATCCGTGATATCTGCCGTTTTCTTTCCTTCGATGAGCCCCACCACATCCGAAATGAACTTGCCGATGTTGGCACCGATCATGGTGTAGGGGATCTCGGAGATCACCAGCTTATCTTTGCCGCTTTTCTTTTTTGACCGTTCCAGCTCCACCTTGCCACGAAGCTTGATCTTGCCGCTTCCGGTCTCATAGATCTCCAGAAGATCATTTTCGTTGACCACCAAGCCGCCTGTGGGGAAATCCGGTCCTTTGATATACTGCATCAGTTCTTTCACCGTGATATCTTCATTGTCCATGTAGGCGATGATGCCATCCACCACCTCCCCCAGATTGTGGGGCGGTATGTTGGTGGTCATACCAACGGCGATCCCTTCTGCTCCGTTGATCAGGAGATTGGGGATCCGGACGGGGAGAACCACGGGTTCCTTCTCCGTCTCGTCGAAATTGGGCTGGAAGTCCACGATGTTTTTATCCATATCCGCCAGGTAGACATCCTGGGTATATTTCTGTAACCTGGCCTCGGTGTAACGCATGGCCGCCGCCCCGTCTCCTTCTATGGAGCCGAAGTTTCCGTGGCCGTCCACCAGGGGCATTCCTTTTTTAAAGTCCTGTTCCATCACCACCAGGGCATCGTAGATGGATGAGTCCCCGTGGGGGTGGTATTTACCCATGGTGTCTCCCACGATACGGGCAGATTTACGGTGGGGCCGGTCCGGCCGGAGCCCCAGCTCCTGCATGGCATACAGGACCCTTCTCTGCACCGGTTTCAGGCCGTCCCTCACATCGGGCAGGGCCCTCTGGCAGATGACACTCATGGCGTAATCGATATATGATTTTTGCATAATATCAGAAAACTCTGATCGGATGATTCGTTCTGACATACTATACATCTACCTCCGCATCCTGTGCATGTTCATGGATGAAGTCTCTTCTGGGGGCCACTTCGCTGCCCATAAGCATGGAAGTGATCTGGGAAGCCATCCTTCCGTCTTCGATCTCCACCTGCTTTAAGATCCGGGTCTCCGGGCAGAGTGTGGTCTCCCAAAGCTGGTCTGCGTCCATCTCTCCAAGGCCCTTGTATCTCTGAAGGGTGAAGTCACCTTTGTGGGTCTTCCTGTAGCGTTCCAGGGCCTTGTCATCGTAGAGATACTCTTCCTTCCCCTTTTTGGGGATAGCCTTGTAGAGGGGCGGTGTGGCCAGAAAGACATGCCCCTGATGGATGAGATCAGGCATAAACCGGTAGAAGAAGGTAAGAAGCAGGGTGGCAATATGAGCCCCGTCCACATCCGCATCCGTCATGATGATGATCTTATGGTAGCGGAGCTTGCTGATATCGAAGTCATTGCCGTAGCCCTCCGAGAATCCGCAGCCGAAGGTGTGGATCATGGTCTTGATCTCCGCGTTGGCCAGCACCTTGTCCATGGAGGCCTTCTCCACGTTCAGGATCTTGCCCCGGATGGGGAGGATGGCCTGGGTCCTGCGGTTTCTGGCGGTCTTGGCGGACCCTCCCGCGGAGTCTCCCTCCACGATAAAGACCTCGCACTCCTCCGGTTTCCTGCTCTCACAGTTGGCCAGCTTTCCGTTGGTATCGATGGAGAACTTGGATGTGGAGATGAGGTTGGTTTTGGCCTTCTCTTCCACCTTCCGGATCTTTGCGGATTTCTCCGCGCAGGCCAGAATGCTTTTCAACTCTTCCAGATGGCGGTCAAAATACATACTGAGTTCTTCCCCCAGCAGGTCGGAGACCGCTTTTCCCGCGTCCGGATTATCCAGTTTGGTCTTGGTCTGTCCCTCAAAACGAGGATCTTTATGTTTGATGGAAATGACAGCAGTCATACCGTTTCTGACATCGGCTCCCGTAAAATTGGAATCCTTCTCCTTGAGGACGCCGATATCCCTGGCATACTGATTCATGACCATGGTAAATTTGCTTTTGAAACCGGTGATATGGGTTCCGCCTTCCATGGTTCCGATATTATTGCAGAAGCCCAGGATCTCCTCCTGGAATTCATCCACGTACTGGAAAGCGATCTCCACATCGATCTCATCGATCATCCTGTGGAAGAAGACCACATCGGTCACGCTGTGTTTTCCCTTGTTCAGGTCCGCCACATAGGCCTTCAGGCCTTCAGGCTCATGGTAGACGATCACTTCTTCTTCCCCGGCCCGTCGGTTCTCAAATGTGATGGTAAGGCCCGGATTCAGGTAGGCCGTTTCATGGAGACGGCTCCGGATGGAGCTTGCCTTGAAATAGGTCCGGTCGAAGATCTCATCGTCCGGCAGGAAGGTCACGGTGGTCCCGGAATCCTCTTTCCTGCACTTGCCGATGACCTCCAGGGGGGCCACAGCCTTGCCTCTCTCAAACATTTGCTGGTAGACCTTGCCGTCGGACTGGATCCTGACTTCCAGCCATACGGACAGGGCGTTCACCACGGAAGCGCCCACGCCGTGGAGACCTCCGGAGATCTTGTAGCCTCCGTTGCCGAACTTGCCCCCTGCGTGGAGCATGGTAAATACCACTTCCACCGCGGGAAGACCGGTCTTTTCATTGATGCCCACCGGGATACCACGCCCGTTGTCCGAGATGGTGGCGGTACCATCCTCATCCAGGATAACCTGGATATGGTCACAATGACCGGCCAGATGTTCATCCACGGAATTGTCCACGATCTCATAGATCAGGTGGTTAAGCCCCTTGGTGGAGACACTGCCGATGTACATGCCGGGACGTTTGCGGACAGCTTCCAGCCCTTCCAGGATAGCGATGCTGTTGGCATCATAGTTCTCGGTTGTATTGTAATTTGCCTGCTGCATAGATTTATTCCTTATTCTGAATAGCCTGGGATACTTCGCTGAGTTTCATGCCGTTGGATCCCTTCAATAATACGATATCCTCTTTCTTCACATAATCCAGCAGGAAAGCGGTGAGGGACTCCCTGTCCGGGAAATGTTCGATACGGATCTTCCCGTTGTGATCTGCGATTCCCTTAAGGATCTCCCGGGAGAGATCTCCGTAGACGTAGACTTCATCGATCTTCTCCCCTGCGATATATTCCCCGATATTATAATGGTAGGCCCGCTCGTCTTCACCAAGCTCCAGCATATCCGCCAGAACAGCGATCCTTCTTCCCGTGATCCCGTCCATGGTGGCCAGGACTCTCAAGGAGGCCCTCATGGAATCCGGGCTGGCATTATAGGTATCATCGATAAGATAACAGGTTTCCGTGGGGATCATCCGCTGCCTCTGGCCGTGGAAATGGCTTAATTCGCCCGCTGCGTCCCGGGGATCCAGACCCATCTGATGGGCAACGCCCAATGCTACCAGAGCATTCCTCACATAATGGTCCCCCATCACTTCCAGGCTGACCGGAAAACGCATATCCTCATGGCAGAATACAAATGAGGTGGACCCGTGTATGGTCACGATCTCCTCGGCACGGTAGTCACATTCCCCGTCAAGGCCGTAGAAATAACTGTCAAAAGGAATCTTTCATCGGTATCTCTTAAGGAAAGGATCATCTCCGTT
>CAJGDH010000171.1 GCA_904502145.1 uncultured Eubacterium sp. | reverse complement strand
CGGTATCCTGTCCAGAAAAGGGGACGGGATCGATTCCCCGAAAGGTCTGGAGGGGAAGACCTACTCCAGCTGGGAACTGCCGGTGGAACTTAAGATGATCGAACACGTGGTAACCACCGACGGCGGAGACTATAGTAAAATAAAGCTGATCCCCAATGATATCACCGATGAGCCCGCTGCCCTTGCCGCCCATCAGACGGATGCGGTCTGGATCTTCTACGGATGGAGCGGAGTGAACGCTGAGGTGGAAGGCGTTCCGGTAGACTACTGGAATTTCGCGGACATCAGTCCGGAACTGGATTATTACACTCCGGTTCTGATCGCGAACAACGATTTCCTGAAGGACGATCCGGAGACGGCCAAGGCATTTCTTGAAGCGACAAAGAAGGGCTACGAGTATGCCATTGAGAACCCCAGAGAAGCGGCAGACATGCTGATCGAAGGGGACAGCACCGGCTCATTGAGCGGTTCCAGGGATCTGGTCTATGCCAGCCAGGAATGGCTTTCCGGAAAATATATTGACGATGCAGCTTCCTGGGGAGTCATCGACGGAAAGAGATGGGATGCCTTCTACCGGTGGCTGTATGACAACAAGCTGACTACCCATGACCTTACCGGCCAGGGTTACTCCAATGATTATCTGCTCAAATGACGGGAGAGCAGGAGATATGGCTATATTAAAGGCTGAACACATCACCAAGCAATATGGTGACAGGGTCATCATCAAAGATATCAATATCGAGCTGAACCGGGGGGAGATCGTGTCTCTTCTGGGGGTGAGCGGGTCCGGTAAGACCACCCTGTTCCATATCCTGGCAGGGCTGACTCCCCCGGAAGAGGGGAGAGTCCTCCTCAAGGGAAAGGATATCACCAACCGGCCGGGGAGCATCTCCTACATGCTGCAGAAGGACCTCCTGATGCCGCATAAGAAGATCATCGACAATGTTTCCCTCCCCCTCGTTCTGAAAGGGATGAGCAAAAAGAAGGCCAGGCAGGAAGCGGACCGGTTCTTTGACGAGTTTGGCCTGGAGGGGACCCAGTTCCAGTATCCCGCTCAATTATCCGGAGGGATGCGGCAGAGAGCCGCGCTTCTTCGGACCTACCTGTCCTCTGAGGGGGTTGCCTTGCTGGATGAACCCTTCAGCGCCCTGGATACCATGACCAAATCCATGATCCACCGCTGGTATCTGGATGTGATGCAGAAGATCGACCTGTCCACCTTCTTTATCACCCATGATATCGATGAAGCAATCTTTCTTTCTGACCGGATCTACATCCTCAACGGGAGTCCCGGACAGATCAGGGAGGAGATTGTGATCGGGGAGAAAAAACCAAGATCCGGGGATTTCAATCTCACTGAATCCTTTTTAAAGGTGAAGAGGGAGATCCTGCAGAAACTGTAGACCGGGATACTGTAGATTACAGATAAGACAAAATGATGAAATGAGGTTTGACATCATGAAGATAGCTGCGATCGATCTGGACGGAACATTGCTCCGCTCGGACAGCAATATGTCCGACTATTCAAAGGAAATGATCGAAAGAGCCGCAAGGCACGATATTCTTGTCATACCCACCTCGGGGCGGAGTTATCGGAGTATCATGTCCAAGATCGGGGATGTGAAGGGCATCCGTTATACCATCGGGGCCAACGGGTCGGTGATCACCGACTGCTCTGACGAAAAGATCATCCTGAATAAGAAAATCCCGCAGGAAACCTGTCTTGCCATCTATCACCATATCAAGGACCGCGGCGGCTTCTTCTGCGGGTACAGCGACAATGATTCCTACATTGAGACCGGGACGGAAAAGATCCTGCTTTCCACGAAGATGAGCAGGGCCATGTGTGATGACCTGCTGGCAACGGACATCAGGGTGCCGGACCTGGGCATACTGATGGAGAGGGAGGAGATCGCTTTCGGAAAGCTCTACTTCTCCTTCATCGATCCCCGGGACATCACTGCCTGTGTCGACTGGCTCGGGGGATTTGACGATATCACATACGGTTACTCCACCCCCTATACGGTGGAGGTTTTTGCCAGAGACTGCAACAAGGACCTGGCTCTTGACTATCTCCGGGAACGCCTGGGAGCAGGCTGGGAAGATACCATCGCCGTGGGAGATTCAGAGAATGACCTGTCCATGGTAAGCTATGCCCGGTTCGGGGCGGCAGTGGCAAACGGAATGGATATCCTGAAGGAACATGCTGACCTGGTCATTCCCCCCAACGATGAGGACGGGCCGGCACATTTGCTGGAAAAGATTATGCTGGAACCGGATTTCACGGAAAAAAATTCCAGTAACAAAACAATGAAGTAGATTGGCCTGAGGATGTTTTTTGTGGTATGATAATACACAGCAGAGAATGTGAGCCGGACCCCGGAAGGGAGTCCGGAATTATGGCAGAAAGAAGGACGGAATAATGGGTAAAAAGATTTTGGTGATAACAGGAAGTCCCAGAAAAAAAGGGAATATCAATAAACTGGTTTCCGCTTTTGCAGGCGGCGCCATTGCGGCAGGCAATGAGGTGGAGATCTTCGACGGCGCAACCGCCAATATGGACGGATGTCACGGAGATAAAAGCTGTTCCGAGAGAGGCTTCTGCGGACTTAAGGATGACGGAGTAAAGATGAACGAGCTGATGCGCTGGGCGGATGTTCTCGTTTTTGCTTCCCCCGTTTACTGGATGGGATTTACCTCCCATATCAAGAAGGTGATCGACCGGTTCTATCAGTTCAGCTTCCCCAAGGGAAGGTCCACCATCCATATCACGGATACCTACCTGATCGCCACGGCAGCCAATCCGGATGCCTCCATATTCGATCCCATGATCAGCAGCTATAATCTGGTTGATCAGCTGCTTGGATTCGAGAGCAAGGGGATGCTTCTGTGCCCCGGCCTGGACGGTCCGGACGCGGTTAAAGACCACAAGGAATATCTTGAAGCCGCAGTGAAGATGGGGGTAAATGTATAGATCTGAACATGAAGATAAAGACCTGGGAATCATCCGTGATTTCCAGGTCTTTTCGATTAGATGCCCGGTGGAGGAGCCGAAACCATTTTTCCCGCTGTTACCCGTTCCTCTTCAACCGGTCTACCACATATTCAACTCTTCTGATCGCTTCTTCCACCTGACTCCTTGCCCGGTTGATCCTGCTCTGGACCATCCAGTCTGCGATCAGGCCGTCAAAGAAGAAATCGGCGAAGGAGAGGAAGTCGTTCAGATCGATATTGAGATCGACATATCCTTCCACATCCCTCAGTTCCCTGCTGAAACTCCTGAGATCGTACCTGGCCTGTTCCATGAGGGACTGGGCCCTGCTCATCTTGGAGTGTTTGATCAGGGTGGAGAAGAAACCGCCTCCGACGATATCGACAATTCCCCAGTTTCTTGCACTTTTCAGTTCAAAAAAGGCGCTGCTTAAACTGTTCAGGGCTCTTTCTCCTGCCCGGATCGCTTCCTGTCTTTCTTTCTCATAATCATACGACATCTTGTCCGCCTTCTTTCTGTGTGTTTTTTCATCTGTCAGGCTTATTATAGAGGACGGGACAGGGAAAGTATACATCCGGGTATGAGAAATAGAAGGAGTTATTCCACGGTGCAGGAGATAAAGGATGCAGGAGATAGTATAAAAAAAGGAAACAGATCATGATCACAGGTTTTAAACTAATTTACGAAGATAAACATATCCCGGTACAGGTCATCCGGTCCGACCGGAAAACCATGGCACTGCAGGTAAAGGCTGACCGGACAGTCGTCGCAAGGATACCCGGAAGGACTTCCGACCGTAAGCTGAAGGCTTTTATCGAAGATCATAAGGACTGGGTCATCCGCAAGCTGAAGGAGATGGATTCTGCCGGTGAGGCAGGTTATTCTTCGGGTATCCCCCCGTATGATCAGCTGACCGGGGCCCAGAAAAACCGGATCAGAGATATCTTTAAGGAGAAGGTTGACAGGTATTCCCGCATCATGGGGGTATCCGTCGGAAGGATCACGGTGAGAAACCAGAAGACCAGGTGGGGAAGCTGCAGTGCGAAAGGGAATGTCAACTTCAATTACCGCCTCTGTTTTATGCCGGAAAGACTTCTTGATTACGTGGTGGTCCACGAGCTTGCCCACCGCAGGTACATGGACCATTCCCCGGCTTTCTGGCAGGAGGTGGGAAGATTCTGCCCGGATTATAAAGCCTGCAGGAAGGAACTGAAAAACTACCGACTATGAATTAAGGGCAGAACTTAAGGGCAGAACGAACACGTTCTGCCCTTGATTTTGTTTGCGCGCCATGGGCGCGCTCTAACGGGTGAAAGTCCCGAGTACGCGTAGGCAACGACGAAGTACATAGCTGAACAGCAAGGGTGTCCATCGTGAGGTAAAATCCTGTTGTTAAATCAACGTTTAGTATATTGAATTTCGCTGACTAAGGTGCGAGGTAT
>CAJGDH010000170.1 GCA_904502145.1 uncultured Eubacterium sp. | reverse complement strand
GTGTAGTCTTCATTGGTCTGTCCCTTGATGGTACAGACATAATCCATGTTGACGATGTCCCCTTCTTCCACGGTGTCTCTGCCTTTGATCTCCTTGGCATCCGCAAATTGGTAACGGAAAGTCTCCAGCTCTTCATCGATCTCCTCTTCGGATACCTCGATCTTGCTCGGTTCGATGACCAGTCCCTTGTACTGGCCCAGTTCCGCATACTCGGAAGGATCTTTGATCTCAACCTGCTCATATTCGAATGCTCTGGACTGTACCTCTGTGGTTGCTTCCGCAGGTTTTTTGGAAGATCCGCAGCCGGCGAGGCCCGCTGTCATAAGCAGGATCAGTCCCAATGATAATACTCTCTTCATAATATCTCTGTCCTTTCTTCTATATCATCTCATTCGTAAACCGATAAATTCCCAAACAGTTACAAATCTTGCTTAACTCTAACATTAATCCGGTGAAAACTCAACCAAACCACAGTAAATTAAGAAAATAGTAATATTAGTAACATTTGTTAATATTAGTAACATTTACGAAAAAATGGATGGGCTGAATTGTAAAATTCCTGAAAAACAAAAGGCTCCTTTCCGGGGGAAAACGGATTCCCGGACCCCCGAAAAAGAGCATCTCATTCATATTGTATTCTTCACCGTCAAATCTTCTCCTGTCGTCGGAAGATCAGTGGATCGGTGTTCCTTCCGGAACCAGGTCGTCCACAAAGATGACCTTGCAGCCGAACTCGTCACCGCTTGCTGCCAGGAGCATGCCGTCACTCTTTTGTCCGGCGAATTTGGCCGGCTTAAGGTTGGCGATCACGATAATCTTCTTTCCAATCATCTCCTCCGGTGTGTAGTAGCTGCGGATGGAAGAAATGATCACCCGCTCGCCGAATCCGTCATTGAGGGTGAGTTTAAGAAGCTTCTCCGCTTTCTTCACTACCTCACAGTTTACGATCTTGCAGACCCTCATGTCGATCTTATCAAAGTCCTCGATGGTGATCTGGTCCTTGATCGTGGGAAGGGCATTCCTTCTGGCTTCTTCAGCCTCAGCGGCAAGTCTCTCCGCCTCTGCCTCAGCGGCGAGCCGTTCTGCTTCCGCTCTGGCGGCTGCCTGAAGCTCTGCTTCCTCCTCCGTCTGGGGAGTGGAGAAGTCAAGAAGTCTGAGGTATCTCTCCGGCTCTACGGCATAGAGGAAAAGATACAGGCGGGGACCGGCATCCTTGCCGATCATCAGTCGGTAGGCGTTCTTGAAGAAATTGGCCTGAGCCGCTTTTTTGTTCTCCTCAAGGAAGTCCGGATCCGCTTCTCTGGGAACGGTATAGATGAAGGCATTGAGGCTGTCCAGATCATAATCCCCCTTGGCGATAAAGTCATGGAGGATGGCGATCTCCCTCTTCTCCACCTCGTTCAAACTGTTATAAACATCGAAATTCCTGTAGCCAAGCAAAGTGTTCATGTTCTCGGGAGAACACTTCTCCAGCCAGTATCTGGCAAGGCCGAGACGCTCGCCAAACTCCTCCTGGGTGTAGGGGGTGCCGATCTTCTCGAAAACGGTCTCCAGCATGGCGGCATTGAAATCCACCACGGAGCCGAAATTGACGATCTGCTGCATGGGTACCGGATAGACCGTTCTCCCCTCGATCAGGCAGTTGTGCATGATCCCTTCGATATAGTCAAAATTCTTACCCTTGCCGGCCTGGTAGGTCTTCAGCATCTTATCAAATTCAAAATACTGGCGGAGGATCTCCTCGTCGAAACAGAAATCAAATGCCTTGTTGGGCTCTGATTTGGAGTAAAGCCAGAGGATCACTTCCGGCTGGTAGATCTCGAGAAGGGTCTCCGGGGTCAGGTTAAGGCCGGTGGAACCGGACATCTTGCCTGTGGTTCCCTTGATCCCGATAAATTCATAACCTTTAAACATGGGGGCGTTGATGCCGAAGATCTTCTTGGCGATGATCTTGCTGGTATCATAGCTGCCTCCCGGGCTGGCATGGTCTTTTCCGCCCGGTTCGAAGTCCACGCCCTCCACCATCCAGCGCATGGGCCAGTCGATCTTCCAGGCCAGTTTGCAGTTGAAGTCCTTTGTGAAATCCCAGCTTCCGGAATGGCCGCATTTGCAGACGTATTCCGCCTTGGTCCCATCGTCTGAGCAGGAAATGATCTTCGTCTCATCCTTTCCGCAGACCGGACAGTAAATGCTCACGGGATAGTAGGCTTCCCTCTCCTCCTCGGTGGCATCCTGCTGGCGGAATTTGTCCAGGATATCAAAGATCTCTTTTCTCTTCCTGATGGCCTGGATCACATATTCGGCGTACCTGCCGCTTCGGTATTGCTCGCTCTGACGGCGGGCATCCATCTTTATCCCGAAACGTTCCAGGGAACGTTCAAATTCTTTTTCAAAATGTTCCGCGTAGGAACCGCAGCATCCGTAGGGATCCTTGACATCCACGTAGGGCCTGCCGATGTCATCCTCCAGCTCCGGAGCGATGTCCTTCACATTTACCGGCACCTTGCGGAAACGGTCAAACTCATCCCAGGAGAAAAGCAGACGGGCTTTCTTGCCCAGCTTGATCAGGGCCTTGTAAACAAAATAACTGGTGGCGATATCACGGAAATTTCCGATATGAATGGAACCGGAGGGACTGATGCCTGCCGCGCAGACGTACTCTTCCTTGTCCGGGTTCCTCTTGATAATGTCTTTTGCAATCTTCTCAGACCAATGCATACTGAATCCTCCTGAATCTGTTCCCTTGCGAAAAAAAGGGCTTCCGCATCAAAGCGGAGCCCCACTTCACTATCGTTAAAACCGTGCGGTTGCCTTTGTATGCTTACCAACAGACGTAACCTCTACAGTTAGCTCGAACCAGGCACCCTTACGGCACACAGAAGGTCCTCCTTAGTGCTGCTCCGTTCCCGACCTGACACGGTTCAGAGGTTCCTGTTGCGTAAGACCCGATTGTCAACACCACTTATAAAGGGCAGCTCCATCCGTAAGTCATCCGGGGACAACCATCACTCCTGCTATAGCGGATTTCAGGTACAGGGCGCCGCTACTGCCCCAGCTGCACGGTATTAAAAAGTATATATGATTTCAAAAAAGATGTCAATCCTCTTTTTCCGCCTTCTGTTTTTTCCTCAGCTCCCGGAAAAAATCCGACAGCATGGAGGAGCATTCCTCCTCAAGTACGCCTCTGGTCACTGAACACTGATGGTTGAACCGGTCGTTCTCAAGGATATTAAGGACAGAACCTGCGCAGCCCGCCTTGGCATTCATGGAGCCGATGACCACCCTGGGGATCCTGGCCTGGACGATGGCTCCGGCACACATCTGGCAGGGTTCCAGGGTGATGTACATGGTACATTCCTCAAGCCTCCAGTCCCCCGTGATACGGCAGGCCTTTTTCATGGCCATAAGCTCCGCATGGGCCAGGACCGTCTTATCCCTGTTCCGCCTGTTGTATCCTCTGGCGATGATCCTGTCCCCGCTTACGATGACGCAGCCGATGGGGACATCACCGATGGCCGAGGCTTTTTTTGCCTGGCGGATGGCTTCCTTCATATATTTTTCATCCGGAGTATATTTTTTCATGGTCAGATTTCCTCTTTCGCGTACAGAAGATCAGACAGTCTCGCGAACTCCTCCAGGGTCAGCTTCTCCCCCCGGACAGCCGGCGGAAGTCCCATCTGCCCGAGAGCCCTGACCACCTCTTCCTTCTCCAGATTGAGGTCCGGGCTGTTGTGCAGGGCATTCTGCAGGGTTTTCCGGCGCTGGTTGAAGGCAGCCCGGATCAGCCGGAACATGGCGGCAGGGTCTTTTACCTTTACCGGAGGCTCGGCATACCTTTTAAGGCGGATCACCGCGGAGCCCACCGCCGGTCTCGGAACAAAACAGTTCGGCGGTACATTTGCCACGATCTCCGGGACGGAGTAGTACTGGACAGCCAGCGACAGGGCGCCATAGTCCTTCGTCCCCGGTCCCACCATCATCCGGTCGGCCACTTCCTTCTGGACCATCACCGTGACGGATTCCAGAGGGATGTCCTTCTCAAACAAAGCCATGATGATGGGTGTGGTTATATAATAGGGAAGGTTTGCCACCACCTTGATGGGCCTCCCTCCGTTCTTTTCCCTGGCTAGCGCCTCGATATCCACCTTCAGGATATCCTGGTGGATCACCGTCACATTGTCATATCCGGACAGGGTATCCTCCAGGATGGGAATCAGCTTCCCGTCGATCTCCACCGCCGCCACTTCCCTGGCAGCCTCCGCCAGGTACTGGGTCATGGTCCCGATCCCGGGGCCGATCTCCAGGACAAAGTCATCGGGGGTGATCTGCGCTGCCTCAATGATCCTGTCCAGGACGTGAGTATCGATCAGGAAATTCTGTCCGTATTTCTTCTGAAAATGAAATCCGTGTCGTTCAAGGACCGCGAAGGTCTCTTTC
>CAJGDH010000169.1 GCA_904502145.1 uncultured Eubacterium sp. | reverse complement strand
AGTCTTCCACGGTTCTGATCACCCTCGACTCATCCGCATCCATCAGATGGGTTCCTCCGATCAGGCCGCAGATCTCCTTTCCGGTCCTTTCCGAGATTGCAGTAAGAATGTTGACGATGCCCGGGTGGGAACAGCCAACGATGACGAACAGTCCGTCATCCGTATCCAGGGCAAGGGCCAACTCGTCTTCAAAGATATCCGGATGATAGTTCATACTGTCCATACATCTTCCATAGGGACCGCAGGAAGGGTTTTCCTCCTGATAGAAGAAATCAGGGTTGTATTCCTCATAAGGGGTTACCTGGGGAAAGTTGCGGAAAAGGGTGATTCCCGGTGCAATCCTGATTTCATCCACAAGGATCTCTTCCACCGGCAGTCGCAGGTCCTTCAGCATCTGAGAATCGAATTTCGTTCCGATATATTTCATCCTCCCGTCCGGAAGCCGGTCATAGCACTTCCGGAAAAAATGTTTTCCCACATATATTTTCTCCGGTATCCTGCCTTCTCTGACCAGCCTGAGCACACCTCCGGTATGGTCATAATGGGCATGGCTAAGCACCAGGGCATCCAGATGGGAAAGAGAAACTCCCATCTCCACAGCATTCTCGTAAAATGCCCCGGTCTCACCGGTATCCATCAGCATTCTGTATCCCTGTCCCTCGATCAGGACAGAAAGACCATGTTCACAAGCATATCTGCCTTCTTTATCCTTGTGGTTCTCGATCAGGGTGGTTATCGTCCAGTTCATGTCTCCTCCCGTATAGCAGCATATCCTGTTGCCAATCTTAAAGATCAGATTAATGTATCTCACAGGATTTCTTTTCCTGATAGTCTATAGGGTAAATCATATCACAGAACATCCACGTACTCAATGTATGAAAAAAAATCAAAAAAACACCGATGACCATGTGATCATCGGTGTCCGGTATTCTTTGTGTATGATAGATCTGTCGTGAAGATCAGTCAAGTTTTGCGGCAGCTGCCTTGTCAAGGATGACAACCACATCAGGATGGTCCTGAAGAGCGCTGGCCGTGCAGTTAGTGGATTTTTCTTTTCTGAGCATGCCGTAAACAGCATCTGCCTTATTGGCACCTGTGGCAACGATAAGGATCTTCTTTGCTCTCATAATGGTAGCGATTCCCTGGGTTACTGCCTTGGTAGGAACCTGGGAAGGATCGTTATCAAAGAAACGGCAGTTGTCATCGATGGTGGACTGGGCAAGTTCGGCTACATGAGTCTCGGAATCAAAAGGAGTTCCCGGTTCGTTAAAAGCGATATGGCCATCGGAACCGATACCGAGAAGCTGGATATCCACCTGGTACTTTTTGATCTCTTCTTCATAAGCTGCTGCATCAGCAACCGGATCTTCCCCTGCACCGTAGGGAACATGGATATGCTCTTCCGGGCAGTCGATGAAATCAAAAAGTTCTTTGTGCATAAAGGTGTAGTAGGATTCTCTGTGATCCCTTGGAATACCTACATATTCATCCAGGTTAAAAGTGATGACATCCTTGTAGGATGTGCCGTTTTCCTTGTGATCCCTGATCATTTCCTGGTAGAGGCCCACGGGAGTGGAACCTGTAGCAAGACCCAGGACAGCGTCTTTCTTCTCATCGAGGACAGCTTTCATGACCTTGAAGGCTTCCTTGGAAACTTCATCATATGTATCTTTGATAATGATATTAAACATGTTATTCTCCTTGCATTATCGCTTGTCTGCGTTTTATCATTCGATGGTAAGACCTTCCGCCTTGATCACGGCAATTACGGAATCCACACATCTTTCAGCGGTCTCATCCGTCTTGGCTTCCACCATGACACGGATCTTGGGCTCTGTACCTGAGGCGCGGAGCAGGATCCTTCCTTCACCTGCCAGCTCATCGGTGACCTGTTTCACCGCTGCGAGTACCACAGGATTCTCCTGGGCGGCTGCCTTATCTTTAACGATCACGTTCTTCAGGCACTGAGGATAGGTTTTCATCTCATTTGCCAGAGTGGCCAGGGTGCTCTTTCTCTCGATGACGGTCTGCATGACCATGAGGGAGGTAAGGATACCGTCACCGGTTGTGGCATATTTACTGAAAATGATATGGCCGCTCTGTTCTCCGCCGATATCATATCCGTTGGCCATCATGTTTTCGGCAACGTACTTATCGCCGACTGCAGTCTGTTCGGAACGCATGCCGTTTGCTTCCAGGGCTTTATAGAGGCCCAGGTTGGACATGACCGTGGTCACCACGGTGTTCTGGCGGAGCTGTCCGATGTCTTTAAGATATTTGCCGCAGAGATACATGATCTTATCTCCGTCAACCACATCACCATTCTCGTCCACGGCAAGGCATCTGTCGGCGTCACCGTCATAGGCAAATCCGCAGTCAAGTTTATTATCCACCACCAGGTTCTGAAGAGCCTCGATGTGGGTTGAGCCGCAGCCCCGGTTGATATTTGTTCCGTTGGGCTGATTATTGATCACCGTGACCTGGGCACCGAGAGCTTCAAAGACAGACTTGGCAATGGCGGAGGCGCTGCCGTTGGAGCAGTCCAGGCCGACCCGTTTATTCTTGAATGCCCTGGTGGGGATGGTCATCAGGTAACCGATATAACGGTTTCTTCCTGCAGAATAGTCGATGGTGCATCCAATCTTCTCCCTTGTTGCATAGGGAAGCTCCTCGATCAGTCCATCCATATATTCCTCGATCTTTTCTTCGATCTCGGCCTCGATCTTCTGGCCGTTGGCCCGCATGATCTTGATCCCGTTATCATAGAAAGGATTGTGTGACGCGGAGATCATGATCCCGCAGTCAAACTCTTCCGTCCGGACAACAAAGGAGACGGAAGGAGTGGTGGTAACATGGAGAAGATATGCATCTGCACCTGAGGAAGTCAGGCCTGCACAGATGGCGTCCTCCAGCATGTAGCTGGAACGTCTGGTGTCCTTGCCGATGGCGATCTTTGCTTTGCCATCCTCATGTTTCTGTCCGTAATACCAGCCCAGATAACGACCGATCTGAAATGCTTTTAATGCGTTGAGGGTTACATTGGCCTCACCGCGAAAACCATCGGTCCCAAAATATTTTCCCATAATCAGTTTTCCTCCTTGATCGGTATGACGGTTCCGTCATTTTTCCAGATGGATGCCTCGGGTACCACGCCTCTTACACAGCTGGTGGGATAAACTCTGGAGTTTCGCCCGATCATGGTTCCGGGATTCAGTACTGCGTTGCAGCCCACTTCCACATGATCACCAAGCATGGCACCGAACTTTTTGATCCCGGTTTCCATTTTTTCCTCACCCGATCTGACGATCACCAGTTTTTTGTCGGATTTCACATTGGATGTGATGGATCCCGCACCCATATGGCTGTAGTAACCAAGGATGGAATCTCCGACATAATTGTAGTGGGGAGTCTGCACATGATCAAAAAGGATCACATTTTTCAGTTCTACAGAGTTGCCGACTACACCATCTGCGCCGACAAGGGCGGAGCTGCGGATAAAGGCACCATGACGGACTTCCGTGTTGGGTCCGATGATACATGGCTCCCCAAGGTAAGCCGTAGGGAAGACCTTTGCCGTCTTGTGTACCCAGACATTGCTGCTGATCTCTTCATATTCCTCCTTATCCAGTGTAGGGCCCAGAGTCAGGATAAACTCCTTGATCCCCTTCAATGCTTCCCACGGATAGGTGAACTGTTTAAGATAATCCGCTGCAAGTGTATGATCCAGATCATAAAGATCAGCTATCTTATACATTTTTCATATCCTCCTTTCCTGTACTTATGATAAGTCACAGAGGATACCGAATGGATCTGTTCAGCCCTCACGGACTGTTTTTTCCCATTGGTTAAAGGCCGTATCAAGCCTCCCGGTCATCCGCCGAATCTTTCGATAAACCGGGTCCTCGTCAACTGCCCGAAGGCAGTCCAGGCGCTGTTTTCGCACGATAAATGCCAAAGCCGGGTATAAAAGACTTTGGCATTTACTGCACTCAGGGAAGATCGTCTGATCGATCCCTGTATTTTTAAAACTCTATGACCTTGCTATATTAATATATTTTCAGGGCAAATGTCAAGAAAATGTTTGCTTATCACGGTCTGGCCATCCAGGCACCGTATCCGGCGTCACCGATTCCCCAGGAAGCTCCTGAATAGACGATTCTCCCGTCACCGTCATAATGTACGCCGGTAACCATCTCGGCATGGTAAATATTTTTAAATCTTCCGTTCTTTTTTCCGGACCGGAAACAGATGTCACCTACCTGGTATTTCATCTTCTGGTAGTCTTTCTCTTTGAACTTTTTCAGTTTTCCTTTTCTGGAGAAATATTTTGCTTCCGCTGCGGCCGTGGGGGCGTAGCTCCTGCTGCCGATATAAACTCCTGCTGATTTGTATGCCTTCCAGACCAGGGAACTGCAGTCATAGTATTTGGAGCTCATCCGTTT